>JAGPGI010000073.1 GCA_018056045.1 Paracoccus sp. (in: a-proteobacteria) | reverse complement strand
GCTGGCGCGATCAGGCCCGCGACGTGGCATTTGTCATCGGCGGCGCCGATGGCATCGACCCCAGCCTGCGCGACCGCGCCGATCTGGCGATCAGTCTCGGCCGCATGGTCTGGCCGCATATGCTGGTGCGCGTCATGCTGGCCGAACAGATCTATCGCGCCACCACCATCCTTGCCGGCAGCCCCTATCATCGCGAATAGCGGCAAGTCTTTTGAACCATTAAGTTTTTAGATAACTTCCGGATACTTGCCCCGTGAGATTTACCGATTCTTAGCTATGATGGGCAGCATCAGACCATAAGCATTCGGGGTGCAGGATGTTGCCAATTACGAATCAGGTTCAAACCCGCGCCAGCCCTGTGCCGGTGCAGCCAACCCGTGTTGTCGAGACGACGGCGCCGATTTCCGCCAGCGCCCAGCTTGATATTCCTCCGGTGGAGGAGGCTGACTCAGCCGCCGACACGTTCCAGCGCGGCCGCGACGATATCGACCGCGCGCATGACGCCCAATCGGTTGCCGCGATGCGCCAGCGGATGCGGCAATCGCGGGATTCGGGGGCGGATGCCGATTCGCCGCAGGATCGGGCGGTGTTTCGCGCCAAGGTCATCCGCTTTCTGCAGTCGATCTATCGCGACGACATCTCGTTCCAGCGGGCCCTGCAGCGCGGCACCATCGTGATCCGCGCGGTCGAGGACATGCCCGAACCCGACCTGCGCCCGGAAATCGCCTATGCGATCTATCGTCAGGGCGCCATGCAGACCGGCCAGACCGCGATCGAGCTCAGCTCGCCACGTCGGGCACGGGGCACGCAACTGGGCGTCGGCGCCAGCGATTTCGTCGCCTGGTGGCCGAAATAAGTCCGGCCACCGGCGCTGTTTCTAGCCTTGCCTAGGGGCAGGGCTCTTCCCAGTTGTCGATGATCGCGACGGCCTCGTCGGCGGTTTCGACAAAGCTGATCAGCTCCAGATCCTCGGGGCTGATCGTGCCGGCCTCGGCCAGCGCCTGCCAGTCGATGACCTTGTTCCAGAATTCCGGTCCGAACAGGATGAAGGGCACCCGCTTCATCCGCCCGGTCTGGATCAGGGTCAGGGTCTCGAACATCTCGTCCATGGTGCCGAAGCCGCCTGGGAATACCGTCACTGCCTTGGCGCGCATCAGGAAATGCATCTTGCGGATGGCGAAATAGTGGAAGTTGAAGCACAGGTCCGGCGTCACATATTCGTTCGGGGCCTGTTCATGCGGCAGCACGATCGACAGCCCGATCGAGGCGCCTCCGGCCTCATGCGCGCCCAGGTTGCCCGCCTCCATCACGCCCGGCCCGCCGCCGGTGCAGATGACGTTTTCCGCGCCATAGCTGTCCATGCTGCGTTCGGTCATCAGCCGGGCAAAGCGCCGCGCCTCGTCGTAATAGCGCGACAGCTCGGCCAGCATGGGCGTGCGGGCGCTGGCCTTGTCGGCCGGCGACGGGATGCGGGCGCCGCCGAACATCACCACGGTCGAGCGGATGCCGCGCGCATCCATGATCATCTGCGGCTTCAGCAATTCTAGCTGCAGGCGCACGGCGCGCAATTCCTCGCGCAGCAGGAACTCGGTGTCGGTAAAGGCCAGCCGATAGGCCGGCGCCCGCGTCTGCGGCGTGTCGGGCAGTGTGCGGGCGGCGGCCGCGTCCTGCTGGCTGTCGCGGAAAGGGTGGCTGCGCTCGTCGTCTTGTGTCATCCGGGCCTCTGAAGGATCGCCGCGCATTGCGCGACCGTGCCCCCCGGCTTATAGCCCTTGGGCAACATTTTCCACCTCAGAGAGGCCAAGCCCATGTCGAACGCCGCCCTTGAAGCCGCCATCGAAGCCGCCTGGGAGATCCGCGACCAGATCACCCCCGCCACCAGGGGCGAGGCCCGCGAGGCGGTCGAATCCACACTGGAGGCACTGGACAAGGGCGCGCTGCGCGTTGCCGAAAAGCAGGGCGCCGGCTGGCATGTGAACCAATGGGCCAAAAAGGCCGTGCTGCTGGGCTTCCGCCTGAAGGATATGGAGATGCAGCAGGGCGGCCCGCAAAATGGCGGCTGGTGGGACAAGGTCGACAGCAAGTTCGCCGGCTGGGGCGAAAGCCGCTGGCGCGATGCCGGGTTCCGCGCGGTGCCGAACTGCATCGTGCGCAAATCGGCCTATATCGCCAAGGGCGTGGTGCTGATGCCCAGCTTCGTGAACCTTGGCGCCTATGTCGACGAGGGCACGATGGTCGACACCTGGGCCACGGTCGGTTCCTGCGCGCAGATCGGCAAGAACGTGCACCTGTCGGGCGGCGTCGGCATTGGCGGCGTGCTGGAGCCGATGCAGGCCGGCCCCACCATCATCGAGGACAATTGCTTCATCGGCGCCCGCTCCGAGGTGGTCGAGGGCTGCATCATCCGCGAGGGCTCGGTGCTGGGCATGGGTGTCTTCATCGGCAAATCCACCAAGATCGTGGATCGCGAAACCGGCAATGTGAGCTATGGCGAAGTGCCGGCCGGCTCGGTCGTGGTCGCCGGCTCGATGCCGTCAAAGAACGGCATCAACCTTTACTGCGCGGTTATCGTCAAGCGGGTGGACGCGCAGACGCGCTCCAAGACCTCGATCAACGAGCTTTTGCGCGACTGATCCCGGACCCGGCCGATCCGGAACTGAAAATTCGCAAGCCCGGCGTGAACCGCGCGCCGGGTTTTCGCGTTCATCCTGCGGAAATGTCCTGACAGGCGGAGTTTTGAGATGCAGGGTTTGGGTTGGCTTGCGGCGATCATCGTCGGCGGTCTGGCGGGCTGGATCGCCAGCAGCATCATGAAGGCGGATACGGGGATCATCCTGAATGTGATCCTTGGCATTGTCGGTGCGGTCATCGGCAACGCGCTTCTGGGTGTGGTCGGATTGAATGCGCAGGCGGGAAGCTGGGTGGCGCAGGGCGTTGCCGGTCTGTTCGGCGCGGTGGTGCTGATCTGGCTTTACCGGGCCGTGACCTGATCGGGTCGCAGTCGACGGTCGGATATCAGGGCGGGTTTTCCCGCCCTTTTTCATGTCCGGGGCGCGCGTCTTTCACGCGGTGAAATCCGCCTGCGTGGCGCCCGTCACCCGCAGCAGGTCCCCGGGCGCGATGGCAAAGACGTGACGGGGCGTGCCGGCCGCCGCCCAGACCGTGTCGAATTCCAGCAGGCGCGGGTCCAGATAGGCCTCGATCCGGCTCAGATGCCCAAGGGGCGCGACGCCGCCGATGGCAAAGCCGGTCTCGGCCCGGATCAGGTCGGCATCGGCCTTGCCCAGCGTCTGGCCGGCCACTGCGGTCGCCTTGGCCGGATCGACGCGATTGCCGCCGGCGGTCAGGAACAGCACCACATGACCCGAGGCCTCGCCGCGAAAGATGATCGACTTGGCGATCTGGTCGACCGTGCAGCCGACCGCCGCCGCCGCGCCCTCGGCGGTGCGGGCGCTGTCATCGGTTTCGCGGATCTCGACGCTGAGGCCCGCTTCCTGCAGGGCCGATTGCACGCGGCGCAAGCTCTTGCTCATTGTCACCCCTTTGCGTTTCGGGCGATATGACGACAAATCGCTGCAAAGGAAAAGCCATGGTTCAGCAGGTCTATACGCTTCTGGTCGAGGTCGGGCGCGCCAGGGATGACGGTCTGCCCAAGGATGCGACCGGCGCGGCGCTGGTCTGCTATGCCTCGGGCAAGGACGAGGAGGAGGCGGTGCGCGAAACCGTCGCCATCCTGAAACAGGCAGGGCTGTCCCCGATCGAGGTCACCGGTCATGGCACCATCGAGGAACGTCTGGCCGAGGGCCATGAGATCCCCGAGGAAGAGCGCGTGCTGATGGATCGCGCGCTGGCGGAAAACGCCGTCATCGTCGCCCAGATGGAGCCGCTTTACGGCGATGAGGATGACAGGGACGATGATGGGGACGAGGGTTGATCCGCCCCTATCCAGCGTGTTCCGGCTGGGTTAGACTGCCCCGAAACCCCGAGCAGACATAAAAACGGACAGGCCCCGACATGACCAGACGCTTTACCCGGATCGCCCTTGCGGCGCTGATGATCGGCTCGCTGAGCGGCTGCGGAGTCTCGCTGAGCCAGACCCACGGCGCGATGATCGGCGGCAATTTCGGCGGCCTGCCGACGGCGAACGGGCAGGGCAGCGAGGCGGGGTTCCGCAACTGGGTCATGGCCTTCCGCCCGCGCGCGCTGGCGGCGGGCGTCACGCCCGGCGTCTTCGACAGCGCCATGGCGGGCGCGCATTTCATGCCCAGCATCGTGGCGCTGGACGGCCGGCAAAGCGAGTTCTCCAAGCAGATCTGGGAATATCTGGATGGCGCCGTGGGCGGATCGCGGGTCACCACCGGCCGGCAGATGGCGGCGCGCCATGCCGGCACGCTTTCGGCCATCGAATCGCGCTATGGTGTCCCGCGCGAGGTGGTGCTGGCGGTCTGGGGGATGGAATCGAATTACGGCGCCAATCGCGGCAGCACGCAGATCGTGCCGGCCTTGGCGACGCTGGCCTATGACGGGCGGCGTGGCGAGTTCTTTGCCGGAGAACTGGTCGCGGCGCTGCGCATCCTGCAGGCCGGCGATATCGACAATGGCCATCTGGTCGGAAGCTGGGCCGGGGCCATGGGGCATACGCAGTTCATGCCCTCGTCCTTCCTCAACCATGCCGTCGATTTCAACGGCGACGGCCGGCGCGACATCTGGTCGAACGATCCGACCGATGCGCTGGCCTCGACCGCATCCTATCTGCGCCAGATGGGCTGGCGCCCCGGCCAACCCTGGGGCACCGAGGTGATCCTGCCGCAGGGCTTCGACTACGGCCAGACCGGCAAGTCGGTGACGCGCTCGGGTAGCCAATGGGCGGCCCTGGGGGTGCGCGCGGCCAATGGCATGGCGGTGCCTTCGGGCTCGATTCTGGTGCCGGCGGGGTCGCGCGGCCCGGCCTTCCTGATCACCGAGAATTTCCGCGCCATCCTGAAATACAACGCCTCGGACAGCTATGCGCTGGGTGTGGCCTATCTGGGCGAGGCGATTGCCGGGCGTCCGGGCATCCGGGGCAGCTGGCCGCGCGGCGACCGGCCGCTGTCGACCACCGAGAAATCCGAGATCCAGCGCATGCTGAACGCGCGCGGCTTTGACACCGGCGGCGTCGACGGCAAGATCGGCAGCCAGACCTCCGAGGCGATCAAGGCCTATCAGCGCACACGCGGGGTCACGGCGGATGGCTATGCCGATACCCGGCTCCTGGCGCTTTTGCGCGGCTGAGGGGCGTAGGGATTACGGCGGGCTTGCATCCGCCGGCAATTCGTCCTGAAACTGCACGGGCAGCGGCGGCTGGGATCGCGTTTCGCGCAGGGGGAAGGACGAATGGCATTCGGCAGCTATCCGAGTCTCAAGGGCCGCACGGTCTATATCAGCGGCGGCGCATCCGGCATCGGTGCCGAGCTGGTGCGCGAATTCGCCGCTCAGGGCTGCCGCGTCGGCTTTGTCGATCTGGATGCCGGGGCGGGCGCGGCGCTGGCCCGCGAGACGCCGGGCGAGGTCGCCTTCGAGCCCTGCGATCTGCGCGACATTCCGGCCCTGCAAGCCGCTTTTGCCCGGCTGCGCGACCGCGTCGGCCCGGCGCAGGTGCTGGTCAACAATGCCGCCCGCGACGACCGCCACGACTGGCGTGACGTGACCGTGGACTATTGGGACGAACGCGCGGCGACCAATATCCGCCACATGTTCTTTGCCATTCAGGCCGTCGCGCCTGATATGATCGCGGCGGGGGGCGGGTCGATCATCAATATGGGCTCGGTGTCGTGGATGATGCCGCAGGGCGGCTTTCCGGCCTATACGACCAGCAAATCGGCGGTGCACGGGCTGACCCGCAACATGGCCCGCGATCTGGGGCCACACCGCATCCGCGTCAATACCGTCGTCCCCGGCTGGATCATGACCGAGCGGCAAAAGCAGCTATGGCTGACCCCCGAGGCGCTGGAGGCGCATCGCGACCGCCAATGCCTGAAGGACATGATCGAGCCGGTCTATGTCGCGCGGATGGCGGTATTTCTGGCCTCGGATGACGCGGCCATGTGCACGGCGCAGGATTTTCTGGTCGAGGCCGGCACCATCTGAGCCGCGAAAGCAAGGGGGGAGGCGATGGAAAGAACAGCGATCGGCCGCACGGGTCTGGCGGTCACGCCCCTGTGCTTTGGCACCTCGGCGATCGGCGACATGCCCGATACCTATGGCTACGCCGTCGATGAGGACCGCGCACGCGCCACCCTTCGCGCGATCTTCGACGGGCCGGTCAATTTCATGGACAGCTCGAACAATTACGGCTTTGGCCGCAGCGAAGAGCGCATCGGCGCCGTGATCCGCGAGCGCGGCGGTCTGCCCGAGGGCTTCGTTCTGGCCACCAAGCTGGACCGCGACATGGAGACCGGCCGCTTTGATGCCGCCCGGGTGCGACGTTCGCTCGAGGAAAGCCTGACCCGTCTGGGCATCGACCGGGTGCCGCTTTTGCATCTGCACGACCCCGAACATGCCCGCGACCTGAACGAGATCACCGGCGCGGGTGGTGCGCTGGACGAGCTGTTCAGGCTGCGCGACGAGGGGTTGGCGCAGGCGGTCGGGCTGGCGATGGGCCGGCTTGATGTCATGTTCCCGATCCTGCGCGCCTATCCCTTCGACGCGCTGATCAGCCATAACCGCTATACGCTGGTCAACCGTTCGGCGGGGCCGATGTTCGACCATGCGCGGGCCGCCGGCATCGCCATCCTGAACGCCGCGCCTTTTGCCGGCGGCGTTCTGGCCAAGGGCAGCGCGGTCATGCCCCGCATCACCTATCAGCCGGCCGATGATGCGGGGCTGGCAGGAATCCGCCGCATCGAGGCGATCTGCGCCGAGCATGGCGTCGCGCCCGGCGCGGCGGCGCTGCAATTCTCGATGCGCGATCCGCGCGTGACCTCGACCATCGTCGGCGTCTCGCGGCCCGAGCGCGTCCGGCAGGTGCTGGACTGGGCCGCGGCGCCGATCCCGCCGGCGGTCCGGGCGGCGCTCGAGGCGCTGCCCTATGAACTGACCGACCCCGAGGCGGGGCGCGATTACCGTCCCGGCTGAACCCGTCGCCCCCCGGGGCGGGTCTGAACGCTTGCCCTGTGACATGAATCGGCCATGATGAGGCATTCATTGGGGGGATAGTCATGTCATCAATCATGTTCATCGCCGCGCTCGTTCCGATCGCGGCGGTTTTCATATTTCTTGTCGTCATGCAGCTTTCGGCCAAGGTGGCGATGCTCTTCGCCTATCTGGCCACGGTCGTTCTGGCGGTGACGCTGTGGGGGACCGACCTTGCCAAGGTGGCCGGGGCGACGGCGAATGGCGTCATCACCGCGATCACGCTGCTTTATATCGTCTTTGGGGCGATCCTGCTGCTTTATACCGTGCAGGAATCCGGCGCGATCCAGGCGATCAAGCGCGGCTTCACCGAAATCTCGCCCGACCGCCGGGTGCAGGCCATCATCATCGCCTGGCTCTTTGGCGCCATGGTCGAGGGGGCCTCGGGCTTTGGCACGCCGGCCGCCGTGGCCGCCCCCCTCTTGGTCGCCATCGGCTTCCCGGCCATGGCGGCGGTCATGGTCACGCTGATCATCCAGTCGACGCCCGTGTCCTTTGGCGCGGTCGGCACGCCGATGCTGGTGGGGGTGCAGACGGGCCTGTCGAACAGCGATACCGTCAATGCCGCCATCGCGCCCGCGACCCTGCCCGAATACATCCCGGTCATCGCCGAGCGCGTGGCCTTTCTGCACATGTCCATAGGTTTCATCATCCCGCTGTTGATGGTGGCGATGATGACGCGCTTCTTCGGCGCCCGGCGCAGCTTCCGCGAGGGCTTTGGCGCATGGCAATTCGCGATCTTCGCCGGTCTGGCCTTTACGCTGCCCTATTATCTGGTGGCCAGGTTCCTTGGGCCGGAATTCCCCTCGCTGGTCGGGGGCATGCTGGGGCTGCTGATCGTCGTGCCGGCGGCGCGACGCGGGCTGTTCCTGCCCAAGACCGTCTTCGACTTTCCCGCGCATCGCGACTGGGATGCCAGCTGGAAGGGCAAGATGGACGAGGAAATCGCCCATGAGGCCGAGGACGTTGACCATCCGCATGGGCGCAGCGATATCTCGTTGATGACGGCATGGAGCCCCTATGTCATCACCATCGGGCTGCTGGTGCTGACGCGGGTGATCGCGCCGCTGAAGGCATGGCTGACCGGCCCCTCGACCACCATCGCGTTCGAGAACCTGTTCGGCTCGGGCATCACCTCCAAGGTGCAGATGCTCTATTCGCCGGGCACGGTGCTGATCGTCGCCTCGCTGATTTCCTATTTCATCTATCGGATGAAGGCCCCGGATTACGCGCGGGCCTGGGGGCTGTCGGCGCAGACGATGATCGCCGCCGCCCCGGCGCTGCTCTTGGCGGTGCGGATGGTGCAGGTCTTCATCAATTCCGGCTCCGAGGGGGTGCAATCCATGCCGCTGACACTGGCGGCCGGCATGTCGGCGCTGGTGGGCACGGCATGGCCGATGTTCTCGGCGCTGATCGGGGCGCTGGGGGCTTTCATCGCCGGGTCGAACACGATCTCGAACATGATGTTCTCGCTGTTCCAGTTCTCGACGGCGCAGGGGATCGGGCTGGATCTGGCGGGCGCGACCATCGTTGTCGCGCTGCAGGCGATCGGCGGGGCCGCCGGCAACATGATCTGCGTCCATAACGTCGTCGCCGCCTCGGCCACGGTCGGGCTGGTGGACCGCGAGGGCGACCTGATCCGCAAGACGCTGGTGCCGATGACCTATTACGTCGTGCAGGGCGCGTTTATCGGCATGGCGCTGATCTATGGCGGCTTCTGGTGGCTGCTGGCGCTGGTCTGGCTGGCGGTGGTGCTGGCCGGGATGTACAGCCGCGACGGCGCAAAGGCTTGATCATCGTGGGGGCGTTGGTGACGCCGCCCCCCGTTTCCGGATCGCGTTTTCAGATCCCGTGGCGATCCAGAAAGCCGCGCAGGATCCCCGCCAGCCGGTCCGCCCAAAGCTCTTGTCCGTCGGCGTCCTCGATCAGGTCGTTGCGGATCTCGATCAGCACGTTCGGACGGCCATGGGCCAGGGCATGGCGGTCGATGGAATCGCCCTGCAGATGTCCGGAATAGGGTTCGTTGTCGCCGGTGATCCAGCCTGCCTCGCGGCATTCGCGGATCAGCGCCGGCCCCAGCCTTTCATCGCGATGCGAATAGAGCACGCCCACCGCCCATGGCCGGCGCGGGCGGCCGCGCAACTGGCGGGTAAAGCTGTGGATGGCGCAGATCGCCCGGTCGGGTCGCGCCGCTGCCAGTGTCGCATAGGCCGCGTGATAGGGGCGGTAAAGCCGCTCAAGCCGGGCCTCGCGTTCAGGGGCGCCGGCGTGGCGGTTCGTCGGGATGACGGTGCCGTCATAGATGCGCATGAGCAGGGTGGGGTCGTCCTCGCCCCGGTTCGGGTCGATGACCAGCCGCGAAAAATCCGACAGAATCGCCGGCGCATCCAGCCGCTGGGCCAGCGCCCGGGTCAGTCCCGCCGCGCCGACATCATAGGCGATGTGGCGGGCCATATCCTCGGGCGCGATGCCCAGATCGCCGCCGCCGACCCAATCCGGCACCCGGTTGGTCGCGTGATCGCAGGTCAGCAGCCAGCGCGAAGGCCGCCCCGCGCCGATGATCGAATATGCCTCAGCCGTCATGATACCTTCGCCTTGCATGACGCAACCTTTAGTGCAAACCCTTGCGCATGCGCCAGTTGCCGCAGGGGCGGGAATGTGGCTATAACACGCGTGCTAGCGCAAACATGGACGGGAGA
>JAGPGI010000414.1 GCA_018056045.1 Paracoccus sp. (in: a-proteobacteria) | reverse complement strand
GGTCGGCATAGAGCGCGCGGGCCAGCCCGATGCGCTGGATCTGCCCGCCCGAGAGGCGGCCGTTGCCCTGCGTGACCCGCGTGTCATAGCCCTGGGGCAGATCGAGGATCATGCGATGCGCGGCAGCCGCGGTCGCGGCGGCGACCACGCGCGCCGGGTCGGGACTGGGCGAAAGTCGGGCGATGTTTTCGGCGATGGTGCCGTCAAACAGGGTTACCTGCTGTGGCAGATAGCCGATCAGGCTGCCCAGAACGTCGGGATCGTATTGCTCGAGCGTGGCGCCGTCGAGGCGGATCGAGCCGCCCGAGATCGGCCAGGCACTGATCAGCGCGCGGGCAAGCGTCGATTTGCCGGCGCCCGAAGGTCCGATGACCCCCAGCGCCTGACCCGGTGCCAGATCGAAGCTGACCGCGCGCAGCGTCGCCGTGCTCTGGCCGGGCGGCACCACGGTCAGGTTCCTGACTTCGAGCTGGGCCTGCGGCGCTGGCAACGGCGTGCGCGGCGGCAGGGGCGGGCGGCGTGACAGGAGCTCGGACAGGCGGTTCCAGCCGTCCTGGGCGCGCTGCACCATGGACCAGCCGCCGACCACCTGTTCGATCGGCGCGAGCGCCCGGCCCATCAGGATCGACGAGGCGATCATCGCACCCGGCGTCACCTCCTGGCGCAGCACCAGCCAGGCGCCGGCGGCCAGCAGCGCGCTTTGCAAAAACAGCCGGAAGGTGCGGGAAAATACCGTAAAGCCGGTGGCGCGGTCGGCGCCGCGGATCGTCGCATCTGTCGCGCGGTCGCGGGCCTCCTGCCAGCGCTGGAAGGTCGCATCGCGCATGCCCAGCGAGCCGATCAGCTCGCCCTCGTCGCGATAAAGGTCCGACATGCGCTCGGACGCCTGGGTGGCAATGGCGGCCTGTTGCAGCGAATCGCGGCTGAGCCATTGGTTGAGCAGGGTCGAGATCACGAGGATCACCAGACCCGCCGAGGCGACGGCGCCCAGAACCGGGTGGAACAGAAAGACGGCGGCCAGAAAGAACGGTGCCCAAGGCAGGTCGAACAGCGCCATCAGCACCGGCGAGCCGATCAGCCGCTGCACCGCCTCGAGGTCGCGCATGCCGCCCCGCAGGATCAGGTCCGAGCCGGCGGCATTGCCGTCCTGCAGCGCGGCGGTAAAGACCCGCCCCTCCATCCGCTCCTGAAAGCGGGCGGCGATTCGCGACATGATGCGGTTGCGCGCCAGATCCAGCGCGCCCATCATGGTGAACAGAAACACCACCAGCAGGAACAGCGCCGTCAGCGTCTCGACCGAGCGGCTGGCAAGGACGCGGTCATAGACCTGCATCATGAACAGCGGGCCGGTCAGCATCAGCAGGTTCACTGCAAAGGAAAAAATCCCCACGCCGGTATAAAGCTTCCATGCGCTGCTGCGTGCAGAGCGCAACTCGCGTCGACCGTCATGTCGCATCGGCGGCAAGGCCATGCCGGTTCCTTCCTCATCAACCTGCCGGGACTTGCCCGGAATTGTCACAGCGCATATCCCAAAGCACGAGCGCGAAACAGCCCGACAGGCCCGTTGCGGTCCCGAATCCTTGTCCCGAATCAGCGCGGACAAGACAAGTCATAGCGGTAGAAGGTTATCACAAGCTTGCCAGCGAAGTTCTTTCCGAACGCGATCTGCGTCAGTTTTCTGCTTGCGGCTTGCGCGGCCGATCCCGGCCGCGAGGCGATCAACGATCCCAATGAGGCGATGAACCGTCAGGTGCATGCTTTCAATCGCGGCGTGGACGCGCATCTGGTCAAGCCGCTGAGCTCGGGCATGTCGGGCGATGGCGGAGGCGCAGGCAGCCGCGCGGTCGAGGCAGTGGGAAATTTCGGCGAGAACCTCGCGCTGCCGGGCAAGGCCGTGAACCATCTTCTGCAGGGAAAACCGGCGCCGGCGGTGCGCACCACCTTCCGTTTCCTTGTCAATTCGTCGCTGGGCCTCGCAGGTTTTCTGGATCCGGCCAGCAAGGATTTCGCCCTGCCCGAGGAGGACACCGATTTCGGCCAGACGCTGGCCGTCTGGGGCGTCGGCGAGGGGCCCTATCTGGAGTTGCCGTTGATCGGCCCCTCGACCGGGCGCGACGCCGTCGGCCGGCTGATCGATCTGGTCATCGACCCGACCCGGCAATGGCTCAATCGCGACGAATATCTGATCAGCCTTGGCACGCGCGTGGTCTCAAAAGCCAGTGAACGGGGGCGATTCAGCGACTCGGTCGATTCCATCCTGCACGAAAGTGCCGATAGTTATGCGCAGACGCGGCTGATCTGGTTGCAGCATCGCCGCCATGAACTGGGCGAAGAAGGAGATTACATTGACCCTTATGCCGAATGACTTCCGACATGCATCCCGACGCGGCTTTCTGGGCCTGATCGGCGCCGGGTTTGCGGTTGGCCTTGCCGCCCCGGCATGGGCGCTGGACACCGACGAGGCGCGCGCCCTGATCCAGAAATCGCTGGACGAGGTCTATGCCGTCATCAATTCCGGCCAGCCGCCAGCGCGGATGTATGCGGATTTCGAGGCGATCTTCGCGCGCTATGCGGATGTCGACATCATCGCCCGCTCGGCCTTGGGACCGGCGGCGCGGCAGGCCGGTGCGGCGGAGTTTGCGGCATACAAGCAGGCGTTTCAGGGCTATATCGGGCGCAAATACGGCAAGCGGTTCCGCGAGTTCATCGGCTCGAAAATCGAGGTGACGGGCGCGAAAAAGGTTAAATCCTTCTATGCCGTGACCTCGGTCGCCTATCTCAAGGGGCGCAGCCCGATGGAGGTGGAGTGGCATGTCTCGGACAAGTCCGGGCAAAGCCGCTATTTCAACATCATCATCGAGGGCGTGAACATGCTGGCCTCGGAGCGTGCCGAGGTGGGCGCCATGCTGGCCAAGCGCGGCGGCGATATCGCGGCGCTGACCGCCGATCTGCAAAAGGCCGGCTGAGGCGGCAGGCCCCGGACGACAAAGGAAAACGCCGGTCCCGAGGGCAACAGGTTCCAGCTTTTGGGGCATGGATC
>JAGPGI010000072.1 GCA_018056045.1 Paracoccus sp. (in: a-proteobacteria) | reverse complement strand
TTTGTCGGCGCGGCCGAGTCCAAGGACGCGCTGATGGATGACCTGCCCGCCCCCGCGCTGATCGTCAGGGGGCGGCTTGGCGGCTCGGCCATGACGGTCGCCGCCGTCAACGCGCTTGCCAGCCGAAAGGAATAGCCGCCATGGGTAAGGTCATCTGCGCGGGCCTTGGCCCCGGCGACCCCGATCTGATCTCGGTCCGAGCCGACCGCGCGATCCGCGGCGCGCGCCAGATCGCCTATTTCCGCAAGAAAGGCCGGGCGGGACAGGCCCGGCGTATCGTCTCGGACATGCTGGCGGCGGGGGTCACGGAGCACGCGATGGAATATCCGGTCACGACCGAGATCCCCTTTGACAGCCCCGAATACAACCGCCTGCTGGCTGCGTTCTATGACGACTGGACAGCCCGGCTGGCGGCGCTGGCCGCAACCGACGATATCGTCGTCCTGTGCGAGGGCGACCCGCTGTTTTACGGCTCGTTCATGCATCTGCACACGCGCTTGCAGGGGCTGGCCGAGGTCGAGGTCATCCCCGGCATCCCCGGCATGACCGGCTGCTGGAACGTGGTCGGGCGCCCGATGACCTGGGGCGACGACGCCATGACCGTCCTGATGGGCACATTGTCCGAACCCGACCTGACCCGCCACATCGCCGCCACCGACGCGGTGGTGGTGATGAAGACCGGCCGCAACCTGCCCAAGATCGCCCGCGCCATCGCCCGCGCCGGGCGCATGGATGACGCATGGCTGGTCGAACGCGGCACCATGCCCAACCAGCGCGTCACGCCCCTGGCGCAGGCCGATCTGGAGGCCTGCCCCTATTTCGCCACGGTGCTGGTGCATGGCAACGGCCGCCGTCCGCTGGCGGATGCCGAGGCCGCCGAATGAACGGCTGGCTGGCCGTCGCCGGCCTTGGGCCGGGCGCGGACGATCTGGTCACGCCCGAAGTTCAGGCCGTGCTGGCCGAGGCTACCGATATCGTCGGCTACATCCCCTATGTCGCCCGCGTGGCGCCGCGCCCCGGCCTCAAGCTGCACCCCTCGGATAACCGGGTTGAGCTGGACCGCGCCCGCGCCGCGCTGGACATGGCGGCGGCGGGGCGGCGGGTGGTGGTGGTGTCCTCGGGCGATCCGGGGGTCTTCGCCATGGCCTCGGCGCTCTTCGAGGCGCTGGAGGGCGCGCCCGCCCCTGATTTCGACATCCGCATCCTACCCGGCATCACGGCGATGCTGGCCGCAGCGGCGGCGCTTGGCGCCCCTTTGGGCCATGATTTCTGCGCCATCAACCTTTCGGACAACCTGAAGCCCTGGGCCCTGATCGAACAGCGTCTGCGGCTGGCGGCCAAGGCCGACTTCGCCATGGCCCTTTACAACCCGCGGTCAAAATCCCGGCCCGAGGGCTTTGCCCGCGCCCTTGATATCCTGCGCGAGGAATGCGGCCCGGACCGGCTGATTTCATTCGCCCGCGCCGTTTCAACGCCGGAGCAGGCGCTGAACACGGTGACGCTGGCCGAGGCGCGGCCTGACATGGCCGACATGCGCAGCGTGGTCATCGTCGGCAACAGCGCGACCCGCCGGCTGGGCCACTGGGTCTATACGCCCCGGTCGGCAGCACCATGAAGCCAGTCCATCACCTCGGCCACGCGCGCCACCACATGCCGCGCCGGCAGGGCGGGACGGTCGATCATCACCACCGGCAGGCCCAGTTCACGGGCTGCGATCAACTTGGCCTCGGCACCATGGCCACCGGCATTCTTGGTCACGACAAGGCCGATCCCGTGGCGCTGCATCAGCGCGATATCCCCCGCGACCGTGAACGGCCCGCGCGAGACGATCAGCGTGGCGTCGCGCAGGGGATGGCTTGCGACCTCGGCGAAACGCAGCATCCAGCGGTGATTGCGGCCGACAAAGGGCGCAAGCTGCTGGCGCCCGATGGCCAGAAACACGCCCGAGCCGTCATTGGGCAGCACGCTGGCCGCCGCCGCGAAATCAGCCACATGGCGCCAGCGGTCGCCGGGCTGCGCGGCCCAGGCCGGACGCTCCAGCGCGATCAGCGGCACCCGCGCCCGGCCGCTGGCGGCGATGGCGTTATGGCTGATCGTGGCGGCAAAGGGATGCGTGGCATCAATCAGATGGGTGAAGCCTTCGACGCGCAGATAGGCGGCAAGGCCGTCGGCGCCGCCAAAGCCGCCGCTGCGCGTGGGCAGGGGCTGCGCCACCGGGTTCTGCAGACGCCCGGCATAGGAATAGACCGCCTCAAGCCCGGCATCGGCCAAGGCCTGCGCCAGCGCGCGGGCCTCGCTCGTGCCCCCCAGAAGAAGGATGCGCGTCATGGCTGATCCCTGGCTTTGCATCATCGGTCTGGGCGAAGATGGCCTTGCCGGCCTGCCGACTGCAAGCCGCGATGCGCTGGATCGGGCCGAAATCGTCTTTGGCGGGCCCCGGCATCTGGCGCTGGCGGGGCTGGCGCGCGACACGAGGGCACGGGAATGGCCGGTGCCCTTTGACCTTGGGCCGCTGATCGCGCTCAGCGGGCGGCGGGTGGCGGCGCTGGTCTCGGGCGATCCGTTCTGGCATGGCGCGGGCGGCAGCATCGCCGCCGCCCTGCCCGCCGGCGAATGGCGGGCGCTGCCGGTGCCGGGGGTCTTCTCGCTGGCCGCCGCGCGCCTTGGCTGGCGGCTGGAGGATCTGCCCTGCCTTGGCCTGCACGCCGCGCCCTTTGCCCGGCTGCGCCCGCATCTGGCGCGCGGCTGCCGGGTGCTGGCGACCTTGCGGGACGCGGCTGCGGTCCCCACGCTGGCCGAATGGCTCTGCGCGCAAGGCATGGGCGGGATGCGCCTGACCCTGCTGGAGCGGCTGGGCGGACCGCAGGAACGCATCCGGACCATGCGCGCCGACGCCGCCGCGCCATCCGACCTTCAGGCGCCGCTTGCGGTGGCACTGGACGGCGCGGGCCTGCCCCCGGGCGCCGGCCTGCCGCGCGGCTTCGGTCTGGCTGACGACAGCTTTGCCCATGACGGCCAGATCACCAAACGCGCCATCCGCGCGGTCACGCTGGCGGCGCTGGCCCCGCGTCCGGGCGAATTGCTGTGGGATATCGGCGCAGGCTCCGGCTCGGTCAGCGTGGAATGGTGCCTGAACGGCGGCCGCGCCATCTGCGTCGAGCCGCGCGAGGATCGCATCACCAATATCGCCGCCAATATCGACGGCTTTGGCCTTGCCGGGCGGATGCAGGCCATCCACGGCCGCGCCCCCGAGGTTTTGGCCGGCCTGCCCCGGCCCGACGCGATCTTTGTCGGCGGCGGGGCCGATGCGGCGCTGGTCGCGGCCCTGCCCCCCGCCCGGCTGGTCGTCAATGCGGTGACCCTGGAAACCGAGGCGCTGCTGATCCAGTTGCAGGCCGCGCGAGGCGGCCATCTGACGCGGTTCTCGGTCGAAGAGGCCAACCCTCTTGGCCGGATGCGCGGCTGGACCCCCGCCCGCACCGTCACCCAATGGAGCTGGCCATGAGGATCGCTGGACTGGGCTTTCGATCGGCCGCAAGCCTTGCTTCGCTGACGGATGCGCTGGACCGCGCCGGACCGGCCGATGCGCTGGCGACCAGCACCGCCAAGGCGCAGGCCCCTGTCATCGTCGCATTGGCGCGGGCGCGCGGCCTGCCCCTGATCGGCGTCAAGGTCGCGGGCATCGCCACCCCGACGCAATCCGCGCGCGTCATCGCCATGCTCGGCACCGGATCTTTGGCCGAGGCCGCAGCCCTGGCCGCCCTTGGCCCCGGCGCACGCATCGTGACCCCGCGCACCGTGTCGCAAGACGGCATGGCCACCGCCGCCATCGCCGAAGGAGACCCCACATGACCGTCCATTTCATTGGTGCAGGCCCCGGCGCGGCCGATCTGATCACCTTGCGCGGCCGCGACCTGATCGCCGCGTGCCCGGTCTGTCTTTACGCCGGTTCGCTGGTGCCGCAGGCACTGCTGGCGCATTGCCCGCCCGGCGCACGGATCGTCAATACCGCCTCGCTCAGCCTTGACCAGATCATCGCCGAAATCGCTGGCGCCCATGCGGCGGGACAGGATGTGGCGCGTCTGCATTCGGGCGATCTGTCGGTCTGGTCGGCCATGGGCGAACAATTGCGGCGGCTGCGGGCGCTGGATATCCCCTATGACGTGACCCCCGGTGTCCCCGCATTTGCCGCCGCCGCCGCCGCTTTGGACGCGGAGCTGACGCTGCCGGGTGTGGCGCAGTCGGTCGTCCTGACCCGGACCTCGGGGCGGGCATCGGCCATGCCGGACGGCGAAACGCTGGCGGCATTCGGCGCGACGGGGGCGACGCTGGCCATCCATCTGTCGGTGCATGTTCTGGACCGCGTCAAGGACGAGCTGATCCCGCATTACGGCGCGGATTGCCCGGTCGCCGTGGTCTTTCGCGCAAGCTGGCCCGACCAGCACATCATCCGCGCCACGCTGGGCAGTCTTGACCCCGCGATCGGCAAGGACCAGCGCACCGCATTGATCCTTGTCGGCCGGGCGCTGGACGCCAGGGGCTTTGACGAAAGCCGCCTTTACGCAGGCGATTACGACCGGCGCTTTCGCCCCGTAGGCACGGAGCCGAGGTTCCCCGAATGAAGGGCCTGATCATCAGCGCGCCCGCATCCGGCAGCGGCAAGACCACGGTCACGCTGGGGCTGATCGCCGCCCTGCGCGCACGCGGGCTGATCGTTCAGCCCTATAAAAGCGGGCCGGATTATATCGACCCGGCCTTTCATCGCGCCGCCGCCGGGCGCGATTCCTATAATCTGGACAGTTGGGCCATGGGCCACGCCCAGATCGCGCATCTGATCGGCGCGGGCGCGGGGGCCGATATCGCGCTGGCCGAGGGCTCGATGGGGCTTTTCGACGGCGTGGCCCGGCAGGGCGGCTGCGGAAACGGCGCCAGTGCCGATATCGCCGCGCTGACCGGCTGGCCCGTCGTGCTGGTCATGGACTGCAAGGGACAGGCGCAATCGGCAGCCGCCGTGGCGCTTGGCTTTCGCGAGATGCGCAGGGATGTGCGGCTGGCGGGCGTGGTGCTGAACCGCGTGGCCTCGGCCCGGCACGAGGCCCTGATGCGTCACGCGCTGGACCCTTTGGGCATTGCCGTCCTTGGCGTTCTGCCGCGCGATGCCGCGATCGAGCTGCCCGAGCGGCATCTGGGCCTTGTGCAGGCCCGCGAACATGCCACGCTACAGACGCTGCTGACCCGCGCGGGCGAGGCAGCCCAGCGGCATCTGGACCTTGACGCGATCATCGCGGCGGCCTCGGGCGGGCTGGCGGCGGGACCGCTGCGCGCCCTGCCTCCGCCCGCCGAACGCATCGCGCTGGCGCAGGACGATGCATTCTCATTCGTCTATCCGCATCTGGTCGCGGGCTGGCGGGCAGCGGGCGCGACGATCCTGCCCTTTTCTCCGCTTGCCGATCAGGGGCCAGATGACAGCGCCGGGGTCTGCTGGCTGCCCGGCGGCTACCCCGAACTGCATGCCGGCCGTCTGGCTGCGGCCGGAAACTTTCGCGCCAGCCTGCAGGACTTTGCCCGGACCCGCCCCGTCCATGGCGAATGCGGCGGCTATATGGCGATGGGCGCGGGACTGGTCGATGCCGATGGCACGCGCCACCAGATGGCGGGCCTTCTGGGGCTGGAAACCAGCTATGCCAGGCGCCGGATGCATCTGGGATATCGCAGCGCCCAGCCGCTGACCCCGCTGGCCGGGGCCTATGCCCAGGCCTTGACCGGGCATGAGTTCCACTATGCCAGCATCCTTGCCCAACCCGACCCCCCCTTGGCCCGCGTGACCGATGCCAATGGCGAGGTGGTGGCCGAGACAGGCTCATATCGCGGCCATGCCACCGGCAGCTTCTTCCACCTGATCGCAGAATCCCTGACCGCGCCCTGACCCCGTCCTTGACCGCGGCCCCGCGATGGCATTTAGCTGAAACCCTGATCGGTGCCCGCAAGACGTCCTGCGTCGGGCTTAATCGGGAATGGGGTTCCAAGCCCCAACCGCCCCCGCGACTGTAAGCGGAGAGCGTGCTTCGATAATGCCACTGGGCGACCCCGCCCGGGAAGGCCGAGGCCACGCCCTGACCCGCGAGCCAGGAGACCGGCCGTCAGAAGAACGCCAATCGCCGTCGGGTGTGACGGCAACAGGAGAAGAAGAACATGCATATCGAACCCGGAATCGTCACCGGCGCCAAGATTGCCCTCAGCTATGTCACCGCCGCCGGGGCGGGGGTTTATGGCGCGAAACTGGCCTGGCAAAGCCTGCACGAGCGCGGCCTGCCCTCGCTTGCCGGGCGCAGCCTGCTGACCACGGCGCTGGCCTTCAGCTTTTTCCAGATCCTGCCGCATTTCCCGGTTGGCGTCTCCGAGGTGCATTTCATCCTTGGCTCGACGCTGTTTTTGCTGTTCGGCGCGGCGCCCGCAGCCATCGGGCTGGCGCTGGGGCTGCTGATTCAGGGGATGCTGTTTGCGCCCTTCGATCTGCCGCAATACGGCATGAACCTGACCACGCTCTTGGTGCCGCTGTTCGCGCTGCAGGCCTTGGCCGGCCGCATCATCGCCCCCGGCACCGCCTATGTGGACCTGAGCTATGGCCAGGCCTTCGCGCTCTCGACCGCCTATCAGGGCGGCGTGGTGGCCTGGGTCGCCTTCTGGGCGATCTATGGTCAGGGTCTGGCCGGGATCGGCGGCATCGCGACCTTTGGCGCGGCTTATATGCTGGTCGTCCTGATCGAGCCCTTGGTCGATCTGGCGGTGCTCGCCGGCGCGAAGTCGCTGCGCGGGCTGAAAGACAGCGGGCTGGTCACCTCGCGGCTGTTTGCATAAGGCGCCCGCGCCTGTCGCGATCCAGATGATCGAACTGACCCTGATCGGGATCGGGACCGGCAATCCCGATCACCTGAGCCTGCAGGCGGTGGCGGAAATCGCCGCCGCCGATCTGATCCTGATCCCGCTGAAAGGCGCCCGGAAAGAGGATCTGGCCGGCCTGCGCCGCGCCATCTGCGACCGTCATGCCGGGCCGCAGACGCGGATCGTCGAATTCGACCTGCCGCGACGCGACGCCGATGACCCCGATTACAGGCATGGCGTCAGCCGCTGGCACGATGCCATCGCCGAAAGCTGGCAGGCCGCAATCCGCGCCCATCTGCCGCAGACATCGGGCAAGGTGGCGCTGCTGGTCTGGGGCGATCCCTCGCTTTACGATAGCACCCTGCGCATCGCCGGGCGGCTGACCCTGCCGCTGAGCCGCCGGGTCATCCCCGGCATCACCGCCATTCAGGCGCTGTGCGCCGCCCATGCCATCCCCCTGAACGCGGTCGGCGCCCCGGTCCAGATCACCACCGGCCGGCAATTGCGCGACCATGGCTGGCCTGTGGGCGTGGACCGCATCGTGGTCATGCTGGACGGCGACTGCGCCTTCCAAGGCCTTGACCCCAAGGGCGTGACCATCTGGTGGGGGGCGTTTCTGGCCATGCCGGAACAGATCCTGATGCATGGCCCCCTGGCCAGCAGCGGCCCGGAAATCATCGCCGCGCGAACTGATGCCCGCGCCCGCCATGGCTGGATCATGGATATCTATCTGCTGGAGCGCGGCTGAAAAGCCCGCCGTCCATGCCGCGCGGAGGGAGGGAGACGCGGCATGAACGGCGGTCACTGCCATGAAGACCCGGTGCGGCCGGGAACGGGGATGAGGACCCGTCCCTGAAAGCCTGCGCGCCGACCCGGATCCCGCACAAGCCCAAAGCCCCCGGCCGGGCAGCTGCGGCAAAGGACTGCCCGCGAATTGATCAAACCCCGGCCAGAGCGCCCGAAAATCATCCGTTCCCGGAATGAAATATCCGCCCCTGCCACGGGGTTCACACAAATGGCATGATCTGCCGCGTTGGCAGAATTGCGCGACTGTGCAAATCTGGGCGGACGCGATCCACGAATGCAGCCATTCGCCACATGAAAGGAACGACAACATGCGCCTTATCCTGACCGCCGCTGCCATTGCCGCGCTGCCGCTTACGGTCCTTGCGCAGGATGACGACCCGATCCATCAGGCCGTCGAGGCCCGGCACGGCTTCTACCAGATGCTGGCCATCAACATGGGCACGCTGGCTGGCATGGCCAAGGGCGACATCGCCTATGACGAGGCCGCGGCCAGCACCGCCGCCGCCAATATCGAGGCGCTGACGAAATACGACCTGCCCGGCCTGTTCATCGAAGGCAGCGAATCCGGCAAGGCCGAGGACAGCGCCGCGAAACCCGACATCTGGGCCAATCTGGACGATTTCCGGGCAAAATTCGCCGGTCTGGGCGAGGCTGCAGCCGGCGCCTCCGAGGCGGTCAAGGGCGGCGCCGAAAATGTCGGCCCGGTGGTGGGCAAGCTGGGCGAAGCCTGCAAGGCCTGCCACGACAAGTATCGCGAAAAAAGCTGATGTCCGGCGGGCTGCGCAAGGTCCGGCTGTGGGACCCGCTGCTGCGCGGGTTCCACTGGTCCCTGGCCTTCTTCGTGATCCTGAGCTGGTGCCTCGGCCAGTTCGGGCCCGCGAAAATGACCCTGCATTTCTGGAGCGGCTATGTCATCACCGGCTTGCTGATCTTTCGGCTGGTCTGGGGCTTCATCGGTCCCGCCCCGGCACGGTTTGCGCATTTCCTGCGCGGGCCGGGCGCGATCCGCGACTATGCCAGCCACATGTTCCTGCGCCAGCCCAGCTATTGGCCGGGCCATAACCCGCTGGGCGCGCTGTCGGTCATCGCCATGCTGGCGGTGCTGGCGGCGCAGGTCACCACAGGGCTGATCTCGGACCCCGACGACTACATCAATGTGGGGCCCTTGGCGAAATATGTCGCCAGTTCGACCCGCAGCACGGCGGTGGGCCTGCACGAGCTGGGCGCCAACCTGATCCTGCTCTTGGTCCTGCTTCATATCGCCATGATCCTGTTCTATCGCCACTGGAAGCGCGAGGATCTGGTGACCCCGATGCTGACCGGCATGAAGAAGGTTCCCGAAGCCGTCGCGCAGTCCATGGGCGACGAACCGCCCACACCGCAAGGTGAACGCGACCGGGGCTGAGCGGGCGTTGATCGAATCACCCGCCCGTGGCAGGCTGATCAAACGGACGCCGAAGGGATCAGGGCAGCCTTGCATGGGGTGCCTTCGTTCACGCACAACTTCGGCCCGTTCCGTCGTGTAACTTTCACGAAAGGAGCATGCCGATATGACCAAAGTTTTCGCTGCGCTTGCCGTCCTGACACTGTCGCTGACCGCGCTGCCGGCTTTCGCCGAATGCATGGGAAAGAACAAGCCGCATGACACATCGGCTTCGACAGGCACCGAACCACCGGTGATCAAGGCGCCCGAGAGCAGCGTCTGACCGAATGGCAAAGGGCGGCACTGATGTGCCGCCCTTGGTCTTTCCGCGCCCCGTTCAGCCGGGCGTTCAGTTGAACTTGTTGTCGCGCGGGAAACCGCGCGGGGCCATGTAGCCGGCCCCCGCCCGCTTGCCCAGCCATGCGGTCAGGTCGGGCTCGCTGCGGGTGCGCCCGCCGCTTTCCTGCCAGCGCAGCCCCTCGGCCAGGGTGATGCAGACCGCATCCGACAGCCCGCCATCCTTGAACTTCTGCAGCCGCACGCCCTTGCCGCGGCCCATTTCGGGCAGCTCGTCCAAGGCGAAGACCAGCAGCTTGCGGTTCTCGCCCACCACGGCGACATGATCGCCGCTGACCGGGCGGCACAGCAGCGCATCGCCATTCAGCACCTGCTTGCCCGAGCGGGTCTGCGCCATGATGTCGCCCGCGCCGACGATGAACCCGTCCCCGGCCTTTGAGGCGACCAGATAGCGCACAGTGTCGCGCCACGGGAACATGTCGATCACGGCGGCATCGTTGGGCAGGTCGATCA
>JAGPGI010000412.1 GCA_018056045.1 Paracoccus sp. (in: a-proteobacteria) | reverse complement strand
GCGCTGCGAGATGATCTGCGCGCCCGTGGTCTGCGCGCGCGGCTCGCTTGGTTGGCTCGAGGCCAGCACCGCCATCTTGGTGCCCACCGTGCCAAAGGCCAGCATGAAGCCCATCGCCATGAAGAACAGCCGGCTGCGGGCGCTGCTGCGCGCCTTTTCCTGAATCTCGGCATGCCGCTGGGCGCGGTTCTCGGCCTCGATCTCGTCGGGGTTTTCGCCCTTTTCGCGGGCGCGAAGGATGCGGGCCAGCGGGCGCAGGGGGGTGCGGATCATGGCGTGCTCTCCTGTGGGCGGCGGGGCGGATACCAGGCGGGGCGTTCGATGGGCATGGCGTCAGTTCCGGGGGCGGCGGGGGCGGCCTGCGGGCTGGGAAAGGTCACCTGCCCCACATCGACGAACTGGTCAGCCCCAAAGGGCACCAGCTTCAGCTTGTCGAAATTCAGGTTCACCAGTTCACGCAGCCGCTCGGGGCGGTTCAGGAACGCCCATTCGGCGCGCAGGACGATCAGATCCTCGCGCAGGCTGCCGATCTGGCGCTGGACATCGGCCATCTCGGTGATGGCGGATTGGGTGCTGTAATTTTCGCGGTAAGCCCAGAAGGCCAGCACCATCACGATCAGCGTGGTCAGCAAGAACAGGACCGAACGCATCACGCCCGCCTTTCCGGCAGGACCGGCAAGCCCAATGCCGCGGCGTCAATGCGCCCGGCTGGCGCCGTGCTGCGGATGCCGACGCGCAGCAGCGCCGAGCGCGCGCGCGGATTGGCCGCCATCTCGCCCTCATCGGGGCCGATGGCGCGGCGAAAGGGCAGCGTGAAGGCGGGCGCATCCTGCGCCACCTCGGGCGCATAGCGGCTGCCGCCCCCGGCGCTGTTCGAACGCGCCTGCATGAAGCGCTTGACGATGCGGTCTTCCAGCGAATGAAAGCTGACCACGGCCAGTTGTCCGCCGGGACGCAGGGCGCGCTCGGCCGCGGCAAGGCCCGCGACAAGCTGGCCGAATTCGTCATTCACCCAGATGCGGATCGCCTGGAATGTCCGGGTCGAGGGATGGCTCTGACCCGGCTTGGGACGCGGCAGGCAGGCCGAGACGATATCCGACAACTGCCCGGTGCGGCTCAGCGGGCGCGCGGCGACAATGGCACGCGCGATGCGGCGCGAGGCGCGCTCTTCGCC
Source organism: Paracoccus sp. (in: a-proteobacteria) (assembly GCA_018056045.1). Taxonomy (GTDB): domain Bacteria; phylum Pseudomonadota; class Alphaproteobacteria; order Rhodobacterales; family Rhodobacteraceae; genus Paracoccus. Next base: position 1,873 of record JAGPGI010000412.1, on the reverse strand, counting down.
GTAAAGATAAAGCACATCGGCGATGACCTGCTCGGGCGCGGTGTTCAGCAGATCGGCGGCGGTCGGGCCGTCGCCGCCCATGCGCATGTCCAAAGGCCCGTCGCGCATGAAGGAAAACCCGCGCTCGGCCTGATCGAGCTGCATCGAGCTGACGCCCAGATCCAGCACCACGCCGTCGACCGGCTCACCGGCAAGCTTGTCCAGATCTGAAAACGTGCCCTGCTCAAGGCGCAGCCGGTCGCCATATTCGCCGGCCCATGCGGCGGCCATGGCAAAAACGGCCGGGTCGCGGTCGATGCCGATGACCCGGCTTGCGCCCTGCGCCAAAAGCCCGCGCGCATAGCCGCCCGCACCGAACGTGCCATCGACCCAGCTGCCCTGAACAGGCGCAACGGCCCGCAACAGCGGGCCAAGCAGGACGGGGATATGGGGGTCAGAGGCGCTGGACATGCCCTAGCCCTCGGTCGCGATCGGCTGGGACAAGAGCGACAGCGGATCTGCGCCCGGCTCAAGCTCGGGGACGCGGGCCTCAAGGGCGCGCTCTTCTTCCTCATAGGCCTCGGGGGACCAGACCTTCAGGTTGTCCCCACCCGAGATGAAGATCGCGCCATCGGTCAGTCCGATCTTGTCGCGCAGCTTCTGAGGCAGGACCAGACGGCCGTCGCCGTCGATCTCGGTTTCCTCGGAATGGCCGTGATAGATATGTTCCAGATAGTTGCGGCGCGGGCTGCCACGATCTAGTCTGGCGATCTGCTCGTCGATCTCGTTGATGGCATTGATGGTAAAGAGCTGCAGATATTTCCAGTCGCGCGTCCCGAAGACGATGACCAGTTGCGGACGCTTGCCGGCTTCCCAATCGGGGTCCGCGCCTTCAAAGACCCGGCGGAACTTGGCCGGGATCGAAACGCGGCCTTTCGCGTCGACCTTGACCTCTTCCGAGCCTCTGAACCTGCGTGCCACTGGCGCGCCACTCCCTTCACTGCCTCGCCCTTTCCGGTTGCCCGAAAAGGAAAGGGCGGATCGGGCTGCTGCCACTGCCCGATCCGCCGCCCTCGTTCCCATCTCTGGGCCCCGTAGTTTCGGGGATCGAGCCTTGCCATTCGCGCCACCTGGGGGAGGTGCTGCTCGCGCGCCGCAAGGCCATGTTCCGGAAGCGGGTTGCCTGTATGAAGCCTGCTTGTCGCCTTTGGGGTCTTGTTGCCCCTTGAGCCCGTCTCCGTGCCATTAGGGATGACATGGGATTTTACGGGACGCAATGGATTTATTTGGGCAAAAGCCGGATGCCGGCGGGGTGTTGCAGGCGAACATCCGTGAACATTTTCACGCCCGCGCGAGGCGAACGGAAGGTTTGGGACGGATACGCCGCCCCACCACTAGATATGGTAGAAATCGCGTTGTGGTAAATAAATCCCACAAAATCCCGAAATCGACATGACCCGGCCCCGGCCAGCCGCTCAAGCGGCAGATCACCCCCGCAAACCCCGGCAAACAGCCCAGGAATCACAGGGAATCACGCGGCGGTGATTCGGCGCAAAAGGCCGCTCCAGAGGCTATCCCGGATTTTCCCAGCCCGCATTCCCATGATTTCCCGGATACGCCCCACGGCCCGCCCGGGCCGCAGGGATTTGTGTCGAGGTTCAGGCCATGCCGCCTGCGACCAGCCGCTCGGCCAGTCGGGCAAAAGCCTGCGCCACCGGGCCATCGCCCGCCGCGACGGGTGTGCCTTCGTCGCCGGCCAGACGCACCTCGAGGTTCAGGGGAATCTCGCCCAGGAAAGGCAGGCCCAGCTTTGCCGCCTCGGCCGCGACGCCGCCATGGCCGAACAGATGCGCCTCATGGCCGCAATTGGGGCATATATAAGTAGTCATGTTTT
>JAGPGI010000413.1 GCA_018056045.1 Paracoccus sp. (in: a-proteobacteria) | reverse complement strand
GATCGAGGCGGCGCTGGCGCGGGTGCCGGGGGCTTCGGAGGACCATCCCGACTGCCGCATCACCGAGATCGCCGACGGCATGCAGGTCACAGCCATGCTGCCCGAAAGCGGCCGCCCGGCCGGCGATCAGGTCGCGATGGAGCATCAAAGCAAGGATATCTGGGTCTCGGCCCCCGAGACGGCAGAGCTTGATGGCCGGCTTTCCGTCGCCGCCGATTTCGTCGCCGCCTCGGGCAAGCCCTTTCCGCTGGACCCCGGCGATATCCGCCTGACCCTGATCGGGCCGCAGGACGCCGTCGAATATCACGGCTGCAGACTGGTCGATTAAGACGCCCCGCCGCCCTCAAGCCGCGCCGACAGCGACAGAAGATCCGCCCATGCCTCGCGCTTGGCCAGGGGCGTGCGCAAGAGATAGGCCGGATGCGTCATCGGCAGCGCCGGCAGGCCAAAGGCCGTGGCCCATGTCCCGCGCAGCTTCAGGATGCCCTGCTGGTTCAGCAGCGCAATGCAGGGCGTATTGCCCATCAGAACCAGAACATCGGGCTGTGCCAGTTCGACATGGCGGCGCAGGAATGGCAGCATCATGGCGATTTCGGCGGGTTCCGGGCGGCGGTTTCCCGGCGGCCGCCATGGCAGGACATTGGTGATATAAAGCGCCTTTTCAGCGTCGACCGCGGTGCGCGACAGGCCGATGGCCTCGAACATCCGGTCCAGAAGCTGGCCTGCGCGGCCGACAAAGGGGCGGCCCACGCGGTCCTCTTCCTCGCCCGGGGCCTCGCCCACGATCATCACCCGCGCCGCCGGATTGCCATCGGCAAAGCAGAAATTCCGCGCGCCCTTGCGCAGCTCGATGCCGTCGAATGCCTCCTGCGCCTCGGCCAGAGCGGTCAGGCTGGCGGCGGCGCCGGCCATGGCCTCGGCGCGGGCGGTCAGGTCCTCGGCCTCGTCGCGGGGCTTTGGGGCGGCGGTCTGGGCGGCGGGTTTGACTGCCGAGGCGATCTCGGCCCGGTCGGGCAGGTCATAGCGGTCAATGGCGGCGTCGAGACAGGGCTCATCGGCGCCCATCTCGGCCTGCCATTGCAAAAGCGCCAGCGCCGTCTCGGCGTCCAGCGCGAATCCCCTGTAAGTCGGATCGGCGGTCATGGCGGCAGGCTAGGGCCGGATGCGGGCGCGGGCAAGGTGCCCGCATCCTGCGTCATTGCGATTGCGTCAGCGGCACCGTGTCGCCGCCCATGGATTTCAGGCGCTCGATCAGCGGCCGGGCGGCCGGGCCGACGCGGTCGCAGGCCGCAGGATCGTCCAGAAGCTTGAAGGCCGGGGCGAAATAGGTGCGCTCATATCCCGCCGCATCCAGCCCCAGCCGCGCCGCCAGCCGGTCGCCCGAGCCGGTGATCAGCGTCCATTCCCCGTCCGATATGGCGTAATCGGGGCAGTTCGAGGTGATGACATTGACCTGCGCCAGTTCGGCGATCAGGGATTTCGCCTCGGCCTCGGAAAGTCCCGAGACATCGGGAAGCTGAACGGTCACGCCTCCGCCTGCCAGCGCGACCCCCGACATGATGGCGAGGGCGCCGGCAACAGTTGCGACAGTCTTCATGGATTGGCCCCTTGTGGCTTCGGGCATGGCTTTGGGCAGTCGAATTCGATCCCTATCCCGCCCGATCCGCCACGCCGGCGCAACCCAATTCGCCGTGAACTTGACGTGGGTGGACTGCAAGGCTAGGCGGGTTCGCGACAGTCATAAGCATATGAGGATGCCTGCGATGACGACTTATTCCCTGCTGATCCTGCCCGGCGACGGCATCGGCCCCGAGGTCATGGCCGAGGTCCGCAAGGTGATTGGCTGGTTCGAGACGAACCGCGGTCTTTCCTTCGATGTCAGCGAGGATCTGGTCGGCGGCGCCGCCTATGACAAGCATGGCAAGCCCCTGGCCGATGAGACGATGGCAAAGGCGCAATCGGTCGATGCGGTGCTGCTGGGCGCCGTGGGTGGGCCGAAATACGACAACCTCGACTTTTCCGTGAAACCGGAACGCGGCCTTTTGCGCCTGCGCAAGGAAATGGACCTGTTCGCCAACCTGCGTCCCGCACAATGTTTTGATGCTCTGGCCGATTTTTCCTCGCTGAAACGTGACGTGGTCGCCGGTCTGGATATCCTGATCGTGCGCGAGCTGACCTCGGGCGTCTATTTCGGCGAGCCGCGCGGCATCCATTCCGACGACAATAACCCCGAAAACGAGGGCGGCCGCGTCGGCATCAACACCCAGCGCTATACCTCGGGCGAGATTCGCCGCGTCGCCCGCGCCGCGTTCGAGCTCGCGCGCAAGCGCGGCAACCGCGTCTGTTCGATGGAAAAGGCCAACGTCATGGAATCGGGCATTCTGTGGCGCGAGGAAGTGCAATGGGTCCACGACAACGAATATCCCGATGTCGAGCTGTCGCATATGTATGCCGATAACGGCGCCATGCAGCTGGTGCGCAACCCGCGCCAGTTCGACGTGATCGTGACCGACAACCTGTTCGGCGACCTGCTGTCGGACGCCGCCGCGATGCTGACCGGCAGCCTTGGCATGCTGCCCTCGGCCAGCCTTGGCGCGCCGATGGCGAATGGCCGGCCCAAGGCCATGTACGAGCCCGTCCATGGCTCGGCCCCCGATATCGCCGGGCAGGGCAAGGCGAACCCCATCGCCTGCATCCTCAGCTTCGCCATGGCGCTGCGCTACAGCTACGATCTGGGCGCCGAGGCCGATCTGCTGGAGCGCGCCGTCGAAAAGGTGCTGGCCGATGGCGTGCGCACCGCCGATCTGATGGGGCCGCAGGGCGGCAAGCCGGTCTCGACCGCCGAGATGGGCGATCACATCGTCAAGGCGCTGTCTGAACTGTGATGGCTTGCCCGCGTCCGTCACCGACGGGCGCGGGTCTTTCATTCAAGCTTTGAGGGGGCCATGACGCCGGGCAATATCAAGGGCGCGCTGCTGGCCCTGCTGTCCATGGGGCTTTATTCGACCCATGATGTCATCATCAAGCTGCTGGGCGAGACCTATCCG
>JAGPGI010000071.1 GCA_018056045.1 Paracoccus sp. (in: a-proteobacteria) | reverse complement strand
GCTTCACGGTCGAGGACAGCTTTCTCAAGGCAGCCGCGCAGACCCTGCCCGTGGGCGAGGTGCTGATCTCGTTCGGGATCATCGGCGTTCTGGCCTTTTCCGTCATGGCGATCCTGGCGGGCGAGCAGCCTTTCTCGGTCGCGATGCTGTCGAAGGTGATGCTGACCCGCTCTGCCTTCGAGATCGTGGGGCGGCTGTTTTTCATGCTCGCCATCGCGCTGACGCCGCTCTCGACCGCCTCGGCGATCCTTCAGGCGACGCCGCTGGTGGTGATCGCGGGCGCCGCGCTGGTGTTTCATGAGCGCGTGGGCGCTGCCCGCTGGATCGCGGTGGCGGTGGGCTTTGTCGGCGTGCTGCTGATCCTGCGCCCGGGGGCCGAGGGCTTCGGCATGCTGTCGATCTTCGCGGTGATCGCGACGCTGGGCTTTGCCGGCCGCGACCTTGCGACGCGCGCGGCGCCCATGTCCATGTCGCATCGGCAACTGGGCGTGCTGGGTTTCCTGATGCTGATCGTCTCGGGGCTGATCGCGCTGCCCTTCGGGCCTGCGCCGGTCTGGCCGGGCCAGGCAGCGGCGGCCAGCGTGATCGCCGGATCGCTGAGCGGGGTCGTCGCCTATACCGCGCTGACCATCGCCATGCGCACGGGCGAGGTCGGGGCGGTCACGCCCTTCCGCTATACCCGGCTGGTCTTTGCGATGATCGCCGGCATCGCCGTCTTTGGCGAGCGGCCGGATATCTGGACACTTGCCGGGGCGGGCCTGATCATCCTGGCCGGCGTCGCGGCACTGACCAGGTCGCGATAGCCCGCCACAGCAGAAGCCCCGTCAGTTGGGCGCGGGATTGGCGCGGGGCGCATCGGCCGCCATCCACCCGCTGCGACCGCTCACACAGCCTTGCGCATGATGACAGGCCGTTTCTTTCCTGCCCTGGTCTGCGAACATGCGGAACCTCGGACGTCCACCGCCCGCGCATGAAAAAACCCCGAGGCTGCGCCGCGGGGTCTGTTCATTGATCGGGCTGGCTTCATAGGCCGCGCGCAACGCGTTCGATATCGCCGCGGGACAAGCCGATATCGCTCAGTTCGCGATCCGTCAGACGGTTCAGTTCGCGGCGGGTGATGCGGGCATCGTTCCAGGCGGCGACCGTCGCCGTCACGCGGGCAAAGACCGAACCCAGACCAGCGGCAGCACGGTTATGGCTCATTTCGACAGCGGACATCTCGGCACCTTTTCTCATCTTGCCCATCCTGCGGGCATGTTTCGGACAAGGCGGATATAGTCCGCGCACCTGGTCCTGGCGATCCTGACCTATGTCCTCTGGGGCTTTCTGCCGCTTTACATGAAGGCGCTGGCGCATGTCCCACCGGTCGAGGTCGTCGCCCATCGGGTGATCTGGTCGCTGCCCATCGCGGCGGCGGTGCTGATTTGGCAAGGACGCACGGCCGAGGTGACCGCCGCCCTGCACGCGCCGCGCCTGCTGGCCATGGCGGTGCTGACGGCGGCTCTGATCTCGGTCAACTGGCTGATCTATGTCTGGGCCATCGCCAACGATCACGCGATGGAGGCGGCGCTGGGTTGCTATATCAACCCTCTGTTCAGCGTCTTTCTGGGGGCGGTGCTGTTGAAGGAACGGCTGGGCCGGACACAGCTGGCGGCCATCGCGCTGGCGGCGGCCGCCGTCGTCATCATGACCGTGCAGGCGGGCCGCCTGCCGCTGGTGGCATTGGGGCTGACCCTGTGCTGGGGGTTCTATTCCTATTGCAAGAAAAGCCTGCCGCTTGGCCCCAACCAGGGCTTCACGCTTGAGGTGCTGGTGCTGTGCCCCTTTGCGGCGGCCATCCTGCTGTGGCTGGGGCTGACCGGACAGTCGCATTTTGGCACAGGCACGGCCGCCGACACGTTGCTGCTGGCGGGCTGCGGGGTGGTCACGGCCGTTCCGCTGATGCTCTATGCCAATGGCGCCAAGCTGGTGCGCCTGTCCACCGTCGGCATCCTGCAATATATCGCCCCGACGCTGATCTTTCTCTACGCGGTGCTGGTCTTTGGCGAGCCGTTCGACCAGTCGCGCCGGATCGCCTTTCCGCTGATCTGGGCGGCGCTGGTGCTGTATTCTCTTGGGTTGTGGCGGCAATATGGCGCCGCGCGCCGCAAGGCCAGGGTGACCGGCCGGATGCAATAGGCGCGCCGGGCGCAATCGGCATTGAACCAGCCAAAGGATACGGTGCTGTTCGAACCCGTCGTCGTGCCGGATTTGCGGTGACGGAAGCCAAAGCATCAAGCACCGACCGCCGCCGGTTCCCCTGCCAATGGCTGCTGCCACGCGGCCGATAACTTGGATTGTTGTCTGCGGCGGCTTTTCTTCCTGATGCGCGCGGCGGTTCGTCCCAGAATGGATTTTCGCGCAGAGCGCGGCAGCGATGCATCCTGACATCCTGCCCCGGCGTGGCGGCACCGCACGCGCGGGCTTCGTTGGCGGCGTCCTTCAACTCGACAAGCTGCATGGCTCTGTCGACTACAGACGGGTTGGCGAGGACGTCTTTCGCGATCTGGATCTTGAGCGGGGGCACCCGTCCTGATCTGCCCCAGGTCTACGAAATATCAGGACCAATGCGCGCATTTCGAGGTCTGGCCGATGCCGGGGTTCAGGCTGTTGGTCGGGTCGATGGACCGATAAAAGCCCGCCAGTTCCGGCTTGGCGCGATACAGGTGGCCGACATTGTGCTCGGCCGGATATTCGGCGCCGCGTTCGTCCAGCAAGCGCCACATCTCATGTTCCACTGCCTGGCAGTCGTGACCCTTGTTCACGACATAATCCTGATGGAAGACGTGGCAGAAGAAATGCCCGTAATACAGTTTCTTGCCGATCTTCGCATCCAGATCCGCGGGCAGCACCTCTACCCAATCGCGGTCGTCGCGGCGCAGGGCGATGTCCAGCGCCACGATGTCCTCGACCTGCCGGGCATGGATGGCGCGATAGCGCACCGCCGCACCGGCCACCGCGAAACGATGCAGAAAGGCGGCCGCCCCCTCGGCCGGGGTGCATTCGAACATGTCGCCATTGGCCGACGGGAACAGCCCCGACAGATAGGCGCGCGCCTCGCCGATGCCCGCCCCGCCCATGCGCAGCAGCAGATGGTGTTCATAGCGGTCGCGGAAATCGTTCATGCGCGCGGGCAGGTGCTGCGGGAACAACCCGGCCACCGCCTGCGCCAGCCGGTCCGACAGCGTGGTGCCCAGCCGCAGCCGTTCGGTCAGCGCATCCATGCGCGCCTTGGCATTGAACAGCGCGGGCATCCGGTCGGTGCCGGCCTTCCGGATGAACAGAAAGGTGTCCTTGCCGTATTTCGCCGCCACGTCATAGGCTTCGCGATGGATGTATTCGCCGGCGATGGGCAGGCTGTCGAATTGCGACAGGATATGGCGGCGGATCTCGGTCAACTCGGCCGGGTCGTTGGTGCCGATGTAAAAGACCGCCGTGTCCTTTTCGGCCTGAAACGTGTCCAGCCGCACGGCGAAGACCGCCAGCTTGCCCGCGCAGCCCGCGCTTTCATGCAGCCGCCGGGGATCGGCGTTGAACCGCGCCGGGGTGGGCGCATCGACCTCACGCACATGGCTGGCATATTCGCGGTCCGAGGCCCAGGCGTCGGTCGGCGCGGGCGGGGGCAGGTCGCCCGCCTCGACGCGGGCCAGGATTTCCTCGGGGTCGTCGCCCAGATCAAGACCCAGATGGTTGACCAGCGCGACCGAGCCATCCGCGCGGACTTCGGCATAAAGCGTCATCTCGGTATAGGCCGGGCCGCGCCGGATCAGCGCGCCGCCGGAATTGTTGCAGATGCCCCCCAGGACAGAGGCGCCGATGCAGCTCGACCCGATCACGGAATGGGGCTCGCGCCCCAGCGGGCGCAGGGATTTTTCCAGAGCGTCCAGCGTCGCGCCGGGCAGGCAGACGACCTGCTCGCCGCCGCCCAGCAGATGGATGCCGCGCAGGCGCATGACGCTGACCAGCACGATCTCGCGGTCGTAATCCTCGCCCCATGGGGTCGAGCCGCCCGTCAGGCCGGTATTCGCGGCTTGCAGGATCACCGCCCGCCCGGCCGCGACGGCGGCGTTCAGAACCCGCCACAATTCGACCAGCGAACCGGGCCGGACCACAGCCGCGACCGGACCGGAGCCATAGCGGAAACCGCGGGTAAAGCGGCGGGTGGTGCGCGGTGCGGTCAGCACATTGCCCGCCCCCACGATCCCGGCAAGCCGGTCCAGCAGCGCGGCACGCGTGGCGATCTGTTCTGTCGTCGTCATCCGGGATCTTCCTTCTTCCGGCGCCAGAGGGTGGCGCGCCCCGTGGCCATGAATCGGGCCAGCGGCGGAGACCACGAAGGGCCGCCGCCGCCGACAGGTCAATGCCGCTTTTTCGGCGGGATCAGGTCGGTGATCGTGCCCTCGAACATCTCGGCGGCGAAGTTCACGGTTTCGCTCAGCGTCGGATGCGGGTGGATGGTGTGGCCCAGATCGACGGCATCGGCGCCCATCTCGATGGCCAGCGCCACCTCGGCGATCAGGTCGCCCGCATTGGGGCCGACGATGGCCGCGCCGATCACCCGGTCGTCGGCCTCGTCGAAGACCAGCTTGGTGATGCCCTCGGACCGCCCAAGCGACAGCGACCGGCCCGAGGCCGCCCAGGGAAAGACCCCCTTGCCGGTCTTGCGCCCCTCGGCCTTGGCCTGCGCCTCGGTCAGGCCGACCCAGGCAACTTCCGGGTCGGTATAGGCGACCGAGGGAATCACGCGGGCGTCGAAGAAACGCTTGTGGCCCGCGCAGACCTCGGCGGCGACCTTGCCCTCGTGCACGGCCTTGTGCGCCAGCATCGGCTGGCCCACCACGTCGCCGATGGCGAAGATATGGGCGACATTGGTGCGCTGCTGGTTGTCCACCGCGATAAAACCGCGATCGTCCACCGCGACGCCCGCCGCCTCGGCGCCGATCAGCTTGCCGTTGGGCTTGCGGCCCACGGCGACCAGAAGGCGGTCGAAGGTGTCGGTGCTGGTCGCGCCCTTGTCGTCCTCGAAGGTGACGGTCAGGCCGTCCTCGCCCGCCGTCACCGCCGTCACCTTGGTCTTCAGCAGGATCTTTTCATACCGGCCCTCGATGCGCTTGTGCAGGGGCTTGACGATGTCCTTGTCGGCGCCGGGGATGATCTGGTCCATCAACTCGACCACCGTGACCCTGGACCCCAGGGCATCATAGACGCAGGCCATTTCCAGCCCGATGATGCCGCCGCCCAGCACCAGCAGCCGGCCCGGCACATCGGCTAGTTCCAGCGCGCCGGTCGAGTCGATCACGCGGGGGTCGTCATGCGGGATGAACGGCAGGGTGACGGATTCCGAGCCCGCCGCGATGATGCATTGATCAAAGCTGACGGTGGATTTCGCGCCGTTATTGTCCACCTCGATCATGTTCGGGCCGGTGAAGCGGCCATAGCCATTCACCACCGTCACCTTGCGGCCCTTGGCCAGACCCGCAAGCCCGCCGGTCAGTTGCTTGATCACCGAATCCTTCCAGCCGCGCAAGCCGTCCAGATCGACCTGCGGGGCGGCGAAGGTGACGCCGTGATGCGCCATTTCCTCGGCCTCGGTGATGACCTTGGCCGCGTGCAGCAGCGCCTTGGAGGGGATGCAGCCCACGTTCAGGCAGACGCCGCCAAGGGATGGATCCTTTTCGATCAGCACGACCTTCTTGCCCAGATCGGCGGCGCGAAAGGCCGCCGTATAGCCGCCGGGTCCGGAACCCAGCACGACCACCTCGGCATGCACATCACCGCCGCCCGCAGCCGGGGCCGCAGCCGGGCCCGCAGTCGATGCCGCAGCCGGTGCGGCGGCTGCCGGGGCGGTCGCGGCCCCGGCACCTTCCAGCACCAGGATCAGCGCGCCCTCGGACACCTTGTCGCCGACCTTGACGGCGATGGACGCCACCTTGCCCGCCGCGGGGGAAGGCACCTCCATCGTCGCCTTGTCGGATTCCAACTCGATCAGCGGCTGTTCCTTGGTCACCTCGTCGCCCACCGCCACCAGCAGGCTGATGACGGGGACATCCTTGAAATCACCGATATCGGGGACTTTGACTTCCATGAACGTGCCTTCCTTTCAGAGCATGATCCGGCGCACGTCGCCGAGCAGGTATTTCAGGGTCGCGGCAAAGCGGGCGGCCAGCGCCCCGTCGATGGCGCGGTGGTCATAGCTGAGCGACATGGGCAGCATGTTGCGCGGCACGAACTGCGCGCCGTCCCAGACCGGCGCCATCCTGGACCGCGTCAGGCCAAGGATCGCCACCTCGGGCGCGTTGACGATGGGGGTGAAGGAGGTGCCCCCGATGCCGCCAAGCGACGAGATGGTGAAGGTCGCCCCCTGCATGTCCGCCGATTTCAGCTCGCCCGCGCGGGCCTTGGCGGAAAGTTCGCCCAGTTCCTTGGAAATCTGGACGATGCCCTTGCGGTCGGCATCCTTGATCACCGGCACGACCAGCCCGTTCGGCGTGTCGGCGGCAAAGCCGATATTGTAATAGCCCTTGCGGATGAGCTTGTCGCCGTCGGGATGGATCGAGGAGTTGAACTCCCAATGCGTCTTCAGCGCCGAGACGCTGGCCTTGATGACAAAGGACAGAAGCGTCACCCGGTAGCCGTCCTTTTTCGCCGCGTCGTCCAGTTCCTTGCGATACTGGTCGATCTCGGTGATGTCGGCTTCCTCGTTATGGGTGACATGGGGCACGTTCAGCCAGGAACGATGCAGCGCCGGGCCTGACAGCTTCTTGATGCGCGCCATCTCGACATTCTCGACCGGGCCGAATTTCGAGAAGTCGATGACCGGGATCGGCGGGATGCCCATGCCGCCCTGCGCCGCGCCGCCCGATGCGGCGGGGGCCGCGCCGGACTTGAAGCTGTTGACCAGATCCTCGCGCAGGATGCGGCCCTTGCGGCCGGTGCCGTTGACCTTGGACAGGTCGATGCCCAACTGGCGCGCGAATGCGCGGACCGAGGGCGAGGCATGCGCCTTGCCAAAGCCCGCATCCGTCACCGGGGCCGGGGCCGCCACTGCCGCCGGGGCGGCTGCCGGCGTCGCGGCGAGCGCCGCCGGGGTCGCTGCCGGGGCCGCCGCGACGGGCGCATCGGCAGCGCCGTCGGCCTCGACCGTCAGGATCAGCACGCCTTCGGACACCCGGTCGCCTTCCTTGACCGAGATCGCGGCGACCTTGCCCGCGACGGGGCTGGGCACCTCCATCGTCGCCTTGTCGGATTCCAGCTCGATCAGCGGATCCTCGGCGGCGACGGTGTCGCCCACCGCGACCAGGATGCTGATCACCGGCACGTCCTTGAAATCGCCGATATCGGGAACTTTTACTTCGATAGCCATATGTCAGGTCTCCCCTCGTTCCGACTCAGACCAGCCGGGGGTTCGGCTTTTCGCCGTCGATGTTGTATTTGCTCAGCGCGGATTTCAGCGTGGCCTCGTCTATCGCCCCTTCGCGGAACAGATCGACCATGGCCGCCGCGGCGATGTGGCTGGCGTCCACCTCGAAGAACCGGCGCAGGTTTGCCCGGCTGTCCGAACGCCCATAGCCGTCCGTGCCCAGCACCGAAAAGCGGCCCGGCACAAAGGCGCGGATCTGTTCGGCATAGTTCTTCATGTAGTCGGTGGCCGCGATCACTGGCCCCTTTGCCCTGGAAAGCTGCTCAGTGACGAAAGGCACGCGCGGCTTGGCCAGCGGATTGAGGCGGTTCCAGCGCGCGGCGTCCTGGCCGTCGCGGGCCAGTTCGTTCAGGCTGGTCGCCGACCAGATGTCGGCACTGACGCCGAAATCGGCCTGAAGTATGTCCGCCGCCTTCATCGCCTGGATCAGGATGGTGCCCGACCCCAGCAGGTTGACGTGCTTCTTGCCGGGCTTCCTGACCTCTTTCAGACGATAAAGGCCGCGGATGATGCCGTCCTCGCAGCCTGCCGGCATGTCGGGATGGGCGTAGTTTTCATTCATCAGGGTGAGGTAGAAATAGACATCCTCCTGATCCTCATACATCCGCTTCAGCCCGTGCTGGACGATCACCGCCACCTCGTGCTGGAAGGTCGGGTCATAGCTGATGCAGTTCGGGATGGTCCCGGCCAGGATGTGGCTGTGGCCGTCCTCATGCTGCAAACCCTCGCCGTTCAGCGTGGTGCGCCCCGCCGTGCCGCCCAGCATGAAGCCGCGCGCCCGGCTGTCGCCCGCCGCCCAGGCAAGATCGCCGATCCGCTGGAACCCGAACATCGAGTAATAGATGAAGAACGGGATCATCGGCACGCCGTGGTTGGAATAGGCGGTCGCCGCCGCGATCCAGTCGGCCATGGCCCCGGCTTCGTTGATGCCTTCCTGCAACACCTGCCCGTCGATGGATTCGCGGTAATAGGACATCTGTTCGCGGTCCTCGGGGGTGTATTTCTGCCCCTCGGGGTTGTAGATCCCGATCGAGCGGAACAGGCCCTCCATCCCGAAGGTGCGGCTTTCGTCCGGCACGATGGGCACGACATGCTTGCCCACCTGCTTGTCGCGCAGCAGCGTGGTCAGGATGCGCACGAAGGCCATGGTGGTCGAGATCTCGCGCTCGCCCGTGGTCTCAAGCTGCGCCTTGAACGTCTCCAGCGGCGGGATCGGCAGCTTGGGCGCGGTGGCGTTGCGCTGCGGGAAGGCCCCGCCCAGGGCGCTGCGCCGGTCGGCCAGATAGGCTTTCTGCGCATTGTTCAGCGACACGAAGGGCGCCTTGGGCAGATCCTCGTCCGAGACCGGGATCTTGAAGCGGTCGCGGAAGGCGCGAAGCTGATCCTCGGCCAGTTTCTTCTGCTGGTGGGTGGTGTTCTGGCCTTCGCCCGCCGTGCCCATGCCATAGCCCTTGACCGTCTTGATCAGCAGGCAGGTCGGCACGCCCCGGGTCTCGGTGGCCTTGCGGAAGGCGGTATAGACCTTTTCGGGGTCGTGACCGCCGCGATTCAGCCTCCAGATCTGGTCGTCGGTCCAATCCTCGACCAGCGCCGCCGTTTCCGGGTATTTGCCAAAGAAATGCTTGCGGATATAGGCGCCGTCCTTGGACTTGAAGGTCTGATAGTCGCCATCGACGGTTTCGTCCATCAACTGGCGCAGCCGCCCGGTGACGTCGTTTTCCAGCAACTGGTCCCAGCCCTTGCCCCAGAGCAGCTTGATGACGTTCCAGCCCGCACCCCGGAAGTCGCCTTCCAGTTCCTGCACGATCTTGCCGTTGCCGCGCACCGGGCCGTCAAGACGTTGCAGGTTGCAGTTGACGACAAAGATCAGGTTGTCCAGCTTCTCGCGCACCGCCAGGTCGATGGCGCCGCGGCTTTCCGGCTCGTCCATCTCGCCATCGCCGAGGAAGCACCAGACCTTGCGGTCGGCCATGTCGATATGGCCCCGGTGATGCATGTATTTCATGAACCGGGCCTGATAGATCGCCATCAGCGGTCCAAGTCCCATCGAGACGGTCGGGAACTGCCAGTAATCCGGCATCAGCCACGGATGCGGATAGGACGACAGGCCGTTGCCCGCCACTTCGGAACGAAAGTTGATCAGTTGGTCTTCGCTGATCCGCCCCTCCATGAAGGAACGCGCATAGATGCCGGGGATCACATGGCCCTGGAAAAATACCAGATCGCCGCCATGGATGGCCGAGCGCGCCCGCCAGAAATGGTTCAGGCCGACGTCATACATCACCGCCGAGGACGCGAAGCTGGCGATATGCCCGCCATATTCGCTGGATTCCTTGTTGCGCCGCACGACGGTCGCCATGTCGTTCCAGCGGTTGATGGTGCGGATGCGCCATTCCATCTCCAGATCGCCCGGGAACTCGTGCTGATCGTCCACGGGGATGGTGTTCTGATAGGGCGTCGTCGCCGAAAACGGCAGGGG
>JAGPGI010000070.1 GCA_018056045.1 Paracoccus sp. (in: a-proteobacteria) | reverse complement strand
TCAAGCTGCCGGAACAGGCTGCCCATGATCCCGGGTTTGCGCAGCTCGCGGCCCATGAACATGTTGTCGGCAATCGACAGGGCGGGGGACATGGCCAGCGTCTGGTAGACGCATTCGATGCCATAGCCGCGCGCGTCCAGCGGGTTGGCGAAATGCACCTGCTTGCCCTCCAGCGTGATCTCGCCCTCGTCGGGCTGAACCGCGCCGGACAGCGCCTTGATCAGCGATGACTTGCCGGCGCCATTGTCGCCGATCACCGCGAGGATCTCGCCCGGCATCAGGTCGAAATCGCAATTGTTCAGCGCGGTCACCTTGCCATAACGCTTGTAGAGGCCGCGGGCCTTCAAAAGAGGTTCCTGGGTCATGCCGATGCCTTTCTGATCCACTGGTCCACCGCCACGGCGAGGATGATGAGCAGGCCGATAAGGAAAAAGGTCCATTGCGGGTCGGTGCCGACCATCTTCAGCCCCATCTCGAAGACGCCGACGATCAGCGCGCCAAAGAACATGCCGACGATGCTGCCGCGCCCGCCGAACAATGAGATCCCCCCGATCACCACCGCGGTGATGGACTGGATATTGCCAAGCTGCCCCGTCGAGGCCGAGGGCGAGACCGAGCCGAAGCGCCCGATCATGACCCAGCCGGCGATGGCGCAGAACAGCCCGGCCAGCGCATAGACCTGGATCAGCACGCGGCTGGTCTGTACGCCCGCCAGTTCCGCCGCATCCGGGTCGTCGCCCACGGCATAGACATGGCGCCCCCATGCGGTCTGGCGCAGCACATAGGACAGGACCGCCACCATCGCGATCAGCAGGAACACCGCGTAAAGCACCTTGACCCCGCCCGGCTGGATCGAATTGCCCCAGAACTGCAGCGCCGGCGCCTCTTTGGCGATATCGGACGAACGGATGGTTTCATTGGCGGAAAAGATATAGTTCGCGGCCAGAACGATCTGCCATGTGCCCAGCGTGACGATAAAGGGCGGCAGTTTCACCTTGGCGACCAGCCAGCCATTGGCAAAACCCATGGCGGTCCCCAGTGCCAGCCCCAGCAGGATCGAGATCGGCGCCGGAATGCCATAGCGGAACGTGAACTGCCCCATCAGCACGGAGGAAAACACGGCGATGGCGCCCACCGACAGGTCGATCCCGGCGGTCAGGACCACCAGCGACTGCGCGCAGCCCAGAATGCCGACGATGGCGATCTGTTGCAGGATTGTGGAAATGGTCATCGCCTTGAAGAAATTCGGCGACAACAGGCCAAAGATGATGACGGCTGCGATCAGCACGATCATAGGCACCGCCGAGGGCGTCATGTGCAGCCAATGCTGCAACCGGGCCAGCGCGGATTTCTTTTCCTTGAACTCAGCAACCGATTCCGAGGCGCCCTTGAGGCCCTCCTCGTAGCTGGTGGCTGCCTTCGCATCGGATGACATGCGTGGTGCTCCTCCATTGCGGGGCGCCACCAGTGGCGCCTTGGCATGAAGGGGGCGGCGTGCTTTCCGCCCCCGATTTGGGATTGCCCGGTCAAAAGCCGGTCAGCAGGGGCTCAGCCCCAGCACAGTTCCGTGCCCTTGGCCGAGTCGATCGATTCGACGCCCTCGACCGGCTTGTCGGTGACCAGCGCAACGCCGGTATCGACGAACGCCTTGCCCTCGGTCGGCGCCGGCTTGGTGCCGTCCTTGGCGAAGGCGGCGATGGCCTCGATGCCCTTGGAGGCCATGTCCAGCGGGTATTGCTGCGAGGTGGCGCCGATGATGCCGTCCTTGACGTTGCCCACGCCAGGGCAGCCGCCATCGACCGATACGATCAGCACGTCGCCTTCGCGACCTACGGCCTTCAGCGCCTCATAGGCGCCGGCGGCCGAGGGTTCGTTGATCGTGTAGACCATGTTGATTTCGGGGTCCTTGGCCAGCAGCGTCTCCATCGCCTTCAGCCCGCCCTCTTCGTTGCCCGAGGTGACTTCGTGGCCGATGATGCGCGGATCGGTCTCGTCGCCCCATTTCGCCGGGTCGCCCAGATCGATGCCAAAACCCTGCAGGAAGCCCTGATCGCGCAGCACATCGACCGAGGGCTGGGCAATGCCCAGATCCAGCATGGCGATCTTGGCATTGGCGGCGCCGTCGCCCATCGTGGCCTTGGCCCATTGACCGATCAGCTCGCCGGCCTTGAAATTGTCGGTGGCGAAGGTCGCATCGGCAGCGTCGACCGGGTCCAGCGGCGTATCCAGCGCGATCACCAACAGGCCCGCATCGCGCGCGGCCTGCACCGAATCGACGATGGCCTTGGTATCGGAGGCGGTGATCAGGATCCCCTTGGCGCCATCGGCCACGCAGGCCTCGACCGCCGCGACCTGACCTTCATGGTCGCCGTCGATCTTGCCGGCATAGGCTTTCAGCTCGATCCCCAGCTCCTTGGCCTTGGCCTCGGCGCCCTCCTTCATCTTGACGAAGAAGGGGTTGGTGTCGGTCTTGGTGATCAGGCAGGCGCTGCCTTCGGCCTGGGCCATGCCCGCCATCAGCGTCAGGGCCGTCCCGGCCAGTGCCGCACGCAGCAGCTTCGTCTTGGTCATGTCTTCCTCCTCCCGGCGGGGTTTTCAGCCGCCTCTCCTGCCCTGAAGGCTGCACAACAAAACGGGGCTTGTCAATAAATCAATTTAGTTGATTTATATGAGGAGAGGAGGAACCATCATGTCCAGCATTCCGCCCGCGGCCTGGACGCCGCAAGGCGCCCGCAGCCAGAACGAACGCCTGATCCTGTGGCTGATTCGTCGAAACGGGCCGATGCCGCGCGCGGCGCTGGCGCAGGCCACCGGCCTGTCGGCGCAGGCCGTCACCAACATCACCCGCCAGCTGATCGCCGCCGGACTGCTGGATGCGGCGGGCGAGCGGATGCGCGGCAAGGTCGGTCAGCCGCTGCGGCCGCTGGCCCTTGCGCCGGAGGGCGCGCTGTTTCTGGGGCTCAAGGTCGGGCGCCGCGCGGCCGAGCTGGTTCTGGTCGATTTCTGCGGCCAGATCAGACAGATGCAGGTGCAACCCTACGTCTTTCCCGACCCCGATCAGATCCGCGATTTCGTGGTTTCGGCCAGCGCCCGGATGCTGGCCGGACTGACCGGGGAGCAGCGTCAGCGCCTGTCGGGCATGGGCATCGCGCTGCCCTATTACCTGTGGGACTGGGGCAGCGAGATGGAGCCGTGGCGCGGCCGAGACCTGCGCGCGGAACTGGCCGGGCGGCTCGATATGCCGGTCTGGCTGGAGAATGACGCCTCCTGCGCCTGCGGGGCCGAAATGATCTTTGGCACTGCCGATCTGCCCCCGGATTTCCTGTATTTCTACATCGCCCATTTTGCCGGTGGCGGCGTGGTGCTGGACGGGCATTTGCGGCACGGGCCGACGCGCAATGCCGGCGCGCTGGGGTCCTATCCGGTGCCGGGCGGGCGGCAGGTGCTGGACGTGGCTTCGTTTTCGGTCCTCGAATCAGGGCTGGGGCGGGCCTTGCCGCTGGATGACGCGGGATGGGACATCCCTGCCGAGACCCTGCAAGAGTGGCTGGACAAATCCGCAGCCGTGCTGTCCCATGCGGCGCTGGGAGCGGTTGCGGTTCTTGACCTGCCGCTGGTGGTGATCGACGGGGCCATGCCGCCGGCGTTGCGCGACGCATTGATCGCGGCGACGGCGGCCGAAATGGCCCGCATGCGCCATCATGGCATCACGCTTCCCACCCTGCGCGCCGGCACATTGGGCCGCCGCGCCCGCGCGTTGGGGGCCGCCGCCCTGCCGCTGGACGACGAATTTCTGCCCGGCGGCACGTTTTCGGCCCCCCGACCCCTGCGGGGCGGCAATGACCCGCGCGAAACGCCCCTGCATTGGCGCGGCGCAAGTTGAAAGGAAGACCGGCGATGGCCGATGATCCATATAAGGCATTGGGACTGGCCAAAAGCGCCAGCGCGGACGAGATCAAGAAGGCCTATCGCAAGATCGCCAAGACCGACCACCCGGACCTGAACCCCGACCCGGCGGCGCATGAGCGCTTCAAGGCGGCTTCGGCGGCCTATGATCTGCTGAAAGACCCCGAACAAAGGGCGCGATTCGACCGGGGCGAAATCGACGCCTCGGGGCAGGAACGCCCGCAGCGCCATTACTACCGCGAATATGCCGAGGCCGGCGACAGCCCTTACCGTCAGGAACAGGGTTTTGACGACCTGTCGGGGGTGTTTTCGGACCTGTTCGGCCAGCGTGGCGGCATGGGTGGTGGCATGGGCGGGGGCATGGGCGGCGGCGGTTTCCGTGGCGCGCGCAGCTTTGACATGCGCGGCCCCGATCAGCGCTTTACGCTCGAGATCGATTTCATGACCGCCGCGCGCGGTGGCTCGACCCGGATCACCATGCCCGACGGCGCCGTTCTCGAGGTCAAGATCCCCGAGGGCGCCCATGACGAACAGGTCATCCGCCTGCGCGGCAAAGG
The DNA here is from genome assembly GCA_018056045.1 of Paracoccus sp. (in: a-proteobacteria). GTDB lineage: Bacteria > Pseudomonadota > Alphaproteobacteria > Rhodobacterales > Rhodobacteraceae > Paracoccus. Next base: position 5,480 of record JAGPGI010000070.1, on the reverse strand, counting down.
CGGCGCCGGTTATGGCGATGGCGAGCCGGGCGATGCGCTGCTGACGCTGATCGTCGCTGACGACCCCGAATGGCGGCGCGATGGCAATGACCTGGAAATTACCCTGCCGATCACCATTGATCAGGCGGTGCTGGGCGGCAAGGTCGAGACGCCGACCATCGACGGCCCGGTCATGCTGAACATTCCGCGCGGCGCCAGCTCGGGCCAGAAGCTGCGGCTGAAGGGTCGCGGCATCAAGGGCACGAATGGCCAGCGCGGTGATCAGCATGCCGTGCTCAAGATTGTCATGCCGCCGAAAATTGACGACGATCTGGCAGATTTCATGGAAACCTGGCGTCAGAACCACGCCTATGATCCGAGGAAGGGAAAATGACCCAGCGCCATTACACCCTGACCGAGACGCTCTCGGTGGTCGAGGACCTCGATGCGGAGCAGCTTCAGCGTTATATCCGCGCCGGCGTCGTCGTGCCGGTGCAATCATCGACCGGGCCGCTGTTTCGCGAGCTGGACCTTGCGCGGCTGAGCCTCGTCGTCGACCTGTCCGAGGGCTATCACCTCGACGAAGAGGCGCTGGCGCTGGTCATGTCGCTGGTCGATCAGCTGCACGGGCTGCGCGGCGACATGCGGGCGATGCTGGACGCGGTGGCGCGCGAACCGGCCGAGACCCGCATCCGGCTGAAAACCGTGATCCGCGAGGTGCGGATCGGCGTCCGTCAGGACTGAGCCGCCAGCCTGCGGGCGGGCAAGGCGGCGTTGACCGCCTGCCGCTCGACCGTGGTCATGCTGCGCCATTGCGTGATTTCATCCAGATTGCGCAGGCAGCCGGCGCAAAGCCGGCTGGCCGGCTCGATCCGGCAGGTGCCGACGCAAGGGCTGGCGGCGGAACTGGCCTCGGTCATCCGATGAAACGCAACCGATCCAGCGCGCCCTGCAGGATATAGCCCGCCGCGACCTGATCGATGACCTCGGCCCTGCGCTTGCGCGAGGTGTCGCCCTCCAGCAGCGCGCGTTCGGCGGCGACGGTGGACAGGCGCTCGTCCCAGAAGCTGATCGGCAAGGGCGTCAGCCGTTCCAGATTGCGGGCGAATGCGCGGGTCGATTGCGCCCGCGGCCCCTCGCTGCCGTCCATGTTGCGCGGCAGGCCAAGGACCAGCCCGACCAGCGCCCGGTCGGCGACGATCTTCAGCAGTGCCTCGGCATCGGTGGTGAATTTGGTGCGCCGGATCACCGTCAGGGGCGAGGCGACGCCACGCAGCCCGTCGCTGACCGCGACGCCGATGGTCTTGGTGCCCAGATCCAGCCCGGCGATGGCGCCGGCGCGAGGCAGGGCGGCGGCGAAATCCTCGATCGCGGCGCAGATCATTGCAGGCCTGCCTGTCCGGCGGCGCCGTCGATCACCACCAGCGCCTGCGGATCGGCGGCGAACTTGCTGCGCGCCTCGGTCAGGATTTCCTGCGCGTGGTCGCGCTCGCCCTTGACGGCCAGCGCGCCGATCAGCCGCGCCCATTCCTCGGGCGATCCGCCCTGCGTGGCCAGCCGGTCCTCAAGCCCCTTGACCATGCCGTCGATCATCTGCTGGCGTTCCTCGGGCGTCATTTCGCCCGCCGCCGCCATGGCATCCGCGTCCGGGCCGGGCAGGGCGGGCATGCCGGGGGTGGGCATCGCGCCATTCGCTGCGCCCGCCGCTTCGGGCGGGGTATAGTCGGGGTTGCCCGCGAACCATGCCAGATCGCTGATGATATAGCGGATCGGTTGCAGCCATGGCGCGTCGGGCGGGCCTTCCTCGAGCAATTCGGCCCAAAGCGGAAAGGCGCGGTCGGGGCGGCCGCTCTGGATCTGCAAGAGCCCGGCGTAATAGCGCGCCTGCGGGCTGTGCGGGTTCAGCGCCAGCGTGCGGGCAACGGCGTCCTCGCCCTCGGCGGTGATCAGCCCGCCGGCGGCCTCGACAGTCAGATCTGTCAGCCGGCTCCAGTCCTGTTCGCTGGCCTGATCGCCGCGGACCCGGATCAGCCGGGCCTGCGCCTCTTTCGCGGCGACGAAATTGCCCAGGCCCCGCTCGTGCTGGGCAAGCAGCTCCAGCCCGCGCGGATCGTCGGGATTCTGGGCCACGGCGGCGCGCAGCTTGTCCACCAGCGCCACATACTGGTCATATTCGGGATCGTTTTCCGGCGGCTTGGGTTTCGGGGCGATGGCCTCGGCCTCGGCCTGGGTCGGACGCTGGTCATAGATCGCCTGCGCATTGGCAATGCGCCGCGCGATCGGCTCATCACTGCGTTCGGGCGCGCCCATATCGACATAAAGCGCAACCGCCCCGGCGATCAGCACCACCAGCACGGCAATGGCGATGATGCCGCCGGGGGCGCGCCGGGCGCTGGTCTCGCGTTCCAGCGCGCGGTCGGCTGCCAGCACCTTGCGGCCGATCTCGACCCGCAGGCGTTCCGCGTCCGAGGCCTCGATCACGCCGCGCTCAAGGTCGCGCTCGACCTCGCGCAGCTGGTCGCGATAGACCCGCAGATCGAAGGCGGCGGCAGGCTCGGCGCCGGCGGCGCGCTGACGCCGCAAAAGCGGCGCCGCGATGGCGATGGCGACGACCCCGGCCAAGGCCGCGCAGATGATCCAGAACATCACATTCCCCGATTGCGTCCGCGGGTGTGATAACGGTTTTGGCCGCATATAAAAAGTCAAACCCCTGCGACAAATGGACGAGGGTCATGCGGGAGATATGCGCCCGATTATGACGCAATCGGACCATGGCCGCGTCGCATGAGCGTCTTGTCCCAGGGGCGTGGGCGCTTCACTCTGCAAGGGCCCGAGTCGCAAGAGGTTTCGCCATGTCCGCCCCTTCCCCCAGCACCGGCACCGGCCGTTATTCCGTCTTTGCCATCGCGCGCGAGGCGATGCGCCTGCATACCGGCTGGAAACGCGCATGGACCAGCCCGACGCCGAAGAAGAAATATCAGGTCATCATCGTCGGCGCCGGCGGGCATGGTCTGGCGACCGCCTATTATCTGGGCCGGAATTTCGGCATCACCGATGTCGCGGTGATCGAAAAGGGCTGGCTGGGCGGCGGCAATACCGGGCGCAACACCACCATCATCCGCAGCAATTACCTGCAGGACCCCTCGGCGGCGATCTATGACAAGGCGCTGAAGCTTTACGAAAACCTGTCGCAGGACCTGAACTACAACATCATGTTCAGCCCGCGCGGCCTGCTGATGCTGGCGCAGACCGAACATGAGGTGCGCGGCTATCGCCGGACCGTCATCGCCAACCAGCTGCAGGGCGTGGCGACCGAATGGGTCAGCCCCAAGCGCATCAAGGACATGCTGCCGATCATCAATATCGACGGGCCGCGCTATCCGGTTCTGGGCGGGCTTTATCAGGAACGCGGCGGCACCGCGCGCCATGACGCCGTGGCCTGGGGCTATGCGCGGGCCTGCAGCGCCATGGGCATGGACATCATCCAGAATTGCGAGGTCACGGGGATCGAGACGGCGGGTGGCAAGGTCGTCGCGGTCAATACCGGCAAGGGGCGGATCGAATGCGACAAGCTGGCGCTGATCGCGGCCGGCCACAGCTCGGTCCTGGCGGAGATGGCCGGCTTCCGGCTGCCCATCGAATCGCTGGCGCTGCAGGCGCTGGTCAGCGAGCCGATCAAGCCCTGCTGCGATCTGGTCATCATGGCCAACACCGTCCACGGCTATCTGTCGCAATCCGACAAGGGCGAGATGGTGATCGGCGGCGGCACCGACGGCTTCAACAACTATACCCAGCGCGGCAGCTGGCACCATGTCGAGGAAACCGTTCGCGCGCTGGTCGAGACCTTCCCCATGCTGTCGCGGCTGAAGATGCTGCGGCAATGGGGCGGCATCGTCGACATGACCGGCGACCGCTCGCCGATCCTGTCCTCGACGCCGGTGGGCAATATCTTCGTCAATTGCGGCTGGGGCACCGGCGGCTTCAAGGCGATCCCCGGCTCGGGCTGGGCGATGGCAGAGCTGGTGGCCAAGGGCCAGCCCGGCCCGCTGGCCGCCGAATTCGGCCTGAATCGCTTTATCGAGGGGCGTTTCATCGACGAAAGCGTCGCCGCGGGGGTGGCGCACTGATGTGGCACAAGGGCGGGAACCTGCCGGAGGCTGTGGCATTTGGGCCGCTTCCCGCCCAGTTTGCACCTGCGGCAGAGCGATTTCTGCACGGGCGAGGAAACTCTTTCGCTGGTTGTGAATTGATCGAGAGTATCACCATGACCAAGGAGTTTTCTTCATGGCCGAACAGAACAAGAGCAATCTCGGGCTCATCATCGGCGCCGTCGTCGTCGTGCTTGCCATCGTCTACTGGTTCGTGTCCTCGGGCACCGCACCCGATGAGGCACCTGCCCCCGACGCCGCGCCCGCCGCAACTGCGCCGGCCCCGGCCCCGGCCGATTCGACCGCAGGCGCTGTCAGCGTCGAGCCCGCTGCTCCGGCGGCTGAGACCGCTCCGGCTGCCGATGCTCCGGCTGATGCCGCTCCGGCTGACGCTGCCCCGGCTGCTCCGACTGACGCTGCCCCGGCTGACGCCGCGCCCGCTGACGCCGCGCCTGCCGCTCCGGCCACCAACTAAGGCTGCGATCGGGCCGGCTTTTGCCGGTCCCCATGTGCAAATGGTCCGGGGGGCGTCCCGCCCCTCGGGTCCTGCCCGGACGGGGGCGCGGCCATGACCCGCGATCCCGGTCTGGAAGAGGTCATGCGCGACGATCTGGGCGATTTGCCCGGATTGTCCGAAAAGCCGATGTTCGGCGGCCTGTGTTTTCTCACCCATGGCAACATGATCTGCGCCGCCCGTCAGGGCCGCGCCATGTATCGCGTGGGCAAACCCCGCAATGACGATGCGCTGGCCCTGCCGGGCACCTCGCCCATGACCCATGGCGGGCGGGCGAAGCCGGGCTATGTCTGGCTGCATGACGACCAGCTTTCCGATGACGCCACGCGCGCCCGCCTGACCGGCTGGGCGCTGGACTGCGTGCGCGACCTGCCGCCGAAGGAGTGACCGAATGCTGACCCTGACCTGCCCCTATTGCGGCATCAAGGCCGAGGAAACCGAACTGGCCCCGGGCGGCGAGGCGCATCTGAAACGCTATGGCCCCGGCTCGACCGATGCCGAGTTCGAGGCCTATCTGTTCGCCCGCAAGAACCCCAAGGGCGTGCATTTCGAACGCTGGCGCCATGCTTACGGCTGCGGCAAGTGGTTTCTGGCCGCGCGCGACACCGCCACGCTGCAGGTATTCGCCACCTACAAGGCGCAGAATTCCCATCCGCCCGCCGAGGTCATCGCCGCCATTCAGGCCGCGCGTCCGGGCTGGCAGCCCGACTGGACCCAAAACGCCTCTGACGAAAGCCCGAAAGCATGACCCAGACCGGACCCTTCCGCCTGCCTGCCGGCGGCCGCCTGATCGACCGCGCCTATCAGCTTCCGTTCCGCTTTGGCGGCCGGCACCTGCG
>JAGPGI010000411.1 GCA_018056045.1 Paracoccus sp. (in: a-proteobacteria) | reverse complement strand
GGGCGCGGCCTGAACCTGCTGGAAACGGAGATGCGCGACGTGCCCGCCCGCCAGTCCAAGTGCACGCGGTTGAAGTTCAGGATCATCCCCGAGATCGTCGGGTTATAGGGCAGATGCTCGTCCTGTGCTGCATCCAGGCGCTCGATCCGGGGCAGCGCACCGCCCCAGACCATGAAGGCCGTGGGCGCAGGCAGGCCGCTGGCTTTTTCCGCCTCAGCCACGCGCGCGGCCAGTTCCCCCAGCGCATCGGTATCCAGCACCGGATCGCCGCCCCCGGCAAGGATCAGCATATTGCCGGCGCGAATGACGCGGGTGGTAAAGCGATGCCCCTCGCCCAGCCGGTCCAGCGCATAAAGCGCGGTGACCGATTTCAGCGTGCTGGCCGGGGGCAGCGCCAGATCGGCGGCGCGCTGCGCCAGAACTTCGCCCGTCGCGGGATCAAGCACGGCATAGGCAAGCGTGCCCTCAAAGGCGGGATCGGCCCCTGGCGCAGTCTGGGCGCGCAGCACTTGCGGGGTCAGGGCCAGAAGTCCAAGCCCCGTCAGGAAACCTCGGCGGGAAAGCCTGTTCATGTCTTTGTCCTTTGCAGGCGTTTTCGGATCGCGCTGGAGCTTTGCTTGTTCAGCGGCACGTTGATCAGCGCCCATGCGGGTGGCACCATGTCGGCCAGTTGTCCGGCCTGTGTCTCGGGCTGGCGGTCGCGCCAGAGCATGCGCGCGGCGCGCGAAAACCGTGCCGGCATCCGCCAGCCCGGCCTTGCGATCACGCCGATGGGGACGCGCGCGGCGATTTCGCGCCAGCTGTCCCAGCGATCGAACTGGACCATGTTGTCGGCCCCCATCAGCCAGACAAAGCGCACACGCGGATAGAGCCCCTGCAAGGCGGCAAGAGTGTCGCGGGTCATGCGCGTGCCCAGTTGCGCCTCGATCCCGGTGACCTCGACATGCGGGTCATGGACGATGTGGCGCGCCTGCGCGATGCGTTCGGCCAAGGGTGCCGGGCCATGCGCCTTGAGGGGGTTGCCGGGCGTCACCAGCCACCAGACCCGGTCCAGCCGGAACCGCCGCAGCGCCATTTCGGTGATATGGACATGGCCCTCATGCGCGGGATCGAAGGATCCGCCCAAGAGGCCCACCCTCATCCCGGGCAGCGCGATGGGAAGCCCGGCGCGCATTCAGAACAGCCCCTGCACCTGTCCATGCGCGTCAAGCCCGATCCGCAGGGCGGCGGGTTCGCGCGGCAGGCCGGGCATGGTCATGATCTCGCCGCAGATGGCGACGACAAAGCCCGCGCCAGCGGCAAGCCGCACCTCGCGCAGCGGGATCATGAAGCCCTCGGGGGCGCCAAGCGCCTTCGGGTCGGCGGAAAAGGAATATTGGGTCTTGGCCATGCAGACCGGCAGATGGCCATAGCCGGCCTTTTGCCAAGCCTCGAGCCGCTCGCTTACGCCCGGCGCCGCCTCGACATGGTCGGCGCGATAGATGCGCTTGCAGATCGTCTCGACCTTGTCCCAAAGCGGCATCTCGTCAGGATAAAGCAGGGCGAAATCCTTATGTGCGGCGCTCATGTCGACGACGGCGCGGGCCAGATCCTCGGCCCCGGCGCCGCCCTCGGCCCAATGCCGGCACAGCACAGCCTGCACGTCATGCGTCTGGCAATAATCCTGCAGCGCCGCGATCTCGGCCTCGGTATCGGTGGTGAAATGGTTGATCGCCACCACGACCGGCAGGCCAAAGCCGCGCATGTTCTCGATATGGCGCCCCAGATTGGCGCAGCCGGCCTGCAGGGCGGCGACGTTCTCGGCGCCCAGATCGGCGCGGGAGACGCCGCCGTTCATCTTCAGCGCGCGCACGGTCGCGACCAGCACTACCGCATCGGGCGACAGGCCGGCCAGACGGCATTTGATGTCCAGAAACTTCTCGGCCCCCAGATCGGCGCCGAAACCGGCCTCGGTCACGACGTAATCCGACAGCGCCAACGCTGTGCGCGTGGCGGTGACCGAATTGCAGCCATGGGCGATATTGGCGAAAGGCCCGCCATGGACCAGCGCCGGATTGTTTTCCAGCGTCTGCACAAGGTTCGGCTGCAAGGCGTCGCGCAACAGAACCGTCATCGCACCATCGGCACCGATATCCTTGGCCGTCACCGGGGTCTTGTCAAAAGTCTCGCCAATGACGATGCGGCCCAGCCGCGCCTGCAGATCAGTCAGATCGCTGGCCAGACACAGGATCGCCATCACCTCCGAGGCGACGGTAATATCAAAGCCGCTTTCGCGCGGATGGCCATTCGCCGGGCCGCCAAGGCCGATCACCGCCTGCCGCAGCGCGCGGTCGTTCATGTCCATGACCCGCCGCCAGGAGATGCGGCGCGGGTCGATCCGCAGCGCGTTGCCCCAATGGATATGGTTGTCGATCATCGCAGACAGCAGGTTATGGGCGCTGGTCACGGCGTGGAAATCGCCGGTGAAATGCAGGTTCATGTCCTCCATCGGCACGATCTGCGCCATGCCGCCGCCGGCCGCGCCCCCCTTCATGCCGAAATTCGGCCCCAGCGAGGCCTCGCGGATGCAGACGGTGGCGCGCTGGCCGATGCGGTTGAGCGCGTCGCCAAGCCCGACGGTGGTGGTGGTCTTGCCCTCGCCCGCCGGGGTCGGGTTGATCGCGGTCACCAGCACCAGCTTGCCGGGCTGTCGGCCCGACAGCGCGGCGATGGCCTCATGGGTGATCTTGGCCTTGTCATGGCCATAGGGCAGGATATCCGCCCCGCTCAGGCCAAGGCGCGCGGCCACTTCGGCAATGGGCAGCTTTCTTGCCTCGCGGGCGATCTCGATATCCGATTTCATGTCTTCTCCGTCATCATCGGCGCAGATTGACCGGCCCGGCGCCTCAGCGCCAGCCCAGCCTTGCGCGCAGTGCCGCCAACCAGATCTCGCGCCGCATCCATGTCGCCGCCGCCGCCCAAAGCGCCACCATCACCCAGATGTCGATGCCGATGCGCACGGCAAATCCGGCCCAGCCCTCGGGGGCGGTCATGTCCAGCGCGTCACCCCAGATCGAC
>JAGPGI010000069.1 GCA_018056045.1 Paracoccus sp. (in: a-proteobacteria) | reverse complement strand
TGGCCCACAGATCCCATGCCGCATTGACCACGGCGCCGGTGGCCAGATGGATCGCGCCCTTGTCGGGGCCAATCCAGCGCAGCGTCAGCCCGACGACCAGCGGCCGCAGCGCCTGAATGGCCGCAATGCAGATTTCATTGCCGCGCCCGATGGTAAAGGTCAGGCCGTGCCCTTCAAGCCCGCCACCGGTTTCCAGCACCACATAGGCGGCCGAATAATCCGGGTCCGGGTTCATTGCATCCGAGCCGTCCAGATGCTGGCTGGTCGGAAAGCGCACATCGACCGTGCGCAGCCCGGTGATGGCAAGCCCGTTCAGTGTCATGCGCGCCCCTTTTCCTGCTTTCTGCCTGATCGGCGGTCAGGTCCGGAGGCCACAACAGGACGCTGCCCCCGGCAGTGATGCGGGTCACTCGTAAAGGACAGCGGCGACTTCCGGCGCGTCGATATTCGACTTGTCGTACCAGTAGAAACCGGTGTCGATATTGGCGCTGACGGCTTCGCCCTTGGCGGCGGCGACGGCGGCCTTGACGGTCTCATAGCCGATGCCGACCGGGTTCTGGGTGATCGCACCGGCCATCAGCCCTTCGCGGATCGCGTCGGTTTGGGCCTTGCCGGAATCATAGCCGACGATGGTGATGCCCTTGCTGCCCAGCTCGCGCACCCCGTTCACCACGCCGATGGCCGAACCCTCATTGGTGCCGAAGATGCCCTTCAGATCGGGATGGGCGGCCAGCAGCGCCTTGGTGATCTCGGTCGATTTCAGGTGGTCGCCGCCGCCATATTCGATGGCCACGACCTCGATGCCGGAATGGGCCTCTTTCATGCGGTTGACGAAGCCGTCGCGGCGGTCGACCCCGGTGCGCGAGGTCTGGTCATGGGCCACGACCGCGACCTTGCCGGCATCGCCGATCAGCTCTGCCATCTTGTCGGCGGCAAGGGCGGCGGCAGCGACGTTGTCGGTCGAGGCCAGCGCCACCGGAATGTCGCTGTCCACGCCCGAGTCAAAGGCGATGACCGGGATCTTGGCCTCTTGCGCCTGACGCAGCAGCGGGATCGCCGCCTGGCTGTCCAGCGCGGCAAAGCCGATGGCGGCGGGCTTGTTGGCCAGAGCCGCCGCCAGCATGTCCATCTGCTTGTCGACCTGGGTTTCGTTATCCGGCCCCTCGAAGGTGACGGTGACGCCCAGTTCGGCGCCGGCCTTGTCTGCCCCGGCCTTCACCGCCTGCCAGAACTGGTGCTGGAAGCCCTTGGAGATCAGCGGCACAAGCATCTTGTCCTGCGCAAACGCCCCCGAACCTGGACCGATCAGCGCCAGCGCGGCAACCGCGCCAAACAGGGTTCTTCTGGTGAACATGATTTTCCTCCCTTTGTGTTCACGTCTTGCAGTCTGTCGTCCCGGTCAGCCCGCCTTTCCCCGGCGCAGCTGGTCGGCATAGACGGCGGCGACGATGATGGCGCCGGTCACCACGGTCTGCCATTCCGGCGCGACCGACATCACCCGCAGCCCGTTGGTCAGCACCGACATGATCAGCGCCCCGATCAGCGTGCCCAGAATGGTGCCGCGCCCGCCGGCAAGGCTGGTGCCGCCGATCACCACCGCGGCAATCGCCTCAAGCTCATAGCCAAGGCCAAGCGCGGGTTGGGCCGAGTTCAGGCGGCTGGCGATCAGCAGACCGGCGATGCCGCAGATCCCGCCCGCCAGCGCATAGATCGCCATTTTCCAGGCGTCGGTGTTGACGCCCGAAAGCCGCACGGCCTCTTCGTTCGATCCAAGGGCAAAGGTATAGCGCCCCAGCACCGTGCGCCCCAAAATCCACGCCACCGCAGCCGAGACGATGAACAGGATCAGCACCCCGTTCGGGACCGGGAATGCCGGCACGATCCGGCCGATCAGCGATCCTTGGGCGATTTCCGAAAATCCGGGGGTGTCGTTGAAATAGATCGGCTTGGTGCCGGTCACGATCAGCGACAGGCCCTTGAGCATCAGCATCATGCCCAGCGTGGCGATAAAGGGCGGGATCTTCATCTTGGCGACGAAGGTCCCCGAGATCAGCCCGCACAGCGCCCCCGTGGCGATCGAGGTCAGGACACCCAGCAACAGCGGCATCCCGGCCCAGGTCAGCACGACCCCGGTCATCACCGCGCAGAATGTCATCAGCGTTCCGATGGACAGGTCGATCCCCCCGGTGATGATGATCAGCGTCACCCCCACCGCCAGCACCCCGTTGACCGAGGTGGCCTGCAGGATCGCCATGATATTCGAGACCTGAAAGAAATTCGGGCTGGCCAGCGAGAACCCCGCGACCAGCACGATCAGGCTGGCGAATGCCCAGAGCTTTTGCTGCGCTCCGCCGCGGCGGGTTTCCTTGATGCCCATCACCTTCCCCTGCGCGCTCATTCGACGGTCATGCCTTCGCGTGCCGTGGCCAAGGCCATGATCTGTTCCTGACTGGCGCCGCCCGGCAGAATGCCGGTCAGCCGCCCCTCGCACATTACCGCGATGCGATGCGACAGGCGCACCACCTCGGGCAGTTCGCTGGAGATCACGATGATCGCCTTGCCCGCGGCGGCCAGATCGTTCAGCAGCCGATAGATTTCCGCCTTGGCGCCCACGTCGATGCCGCGCGTCGGCTCGTCAAAGATCAGGATGTCGCAATCGCGCAAAAGCCATTTCGCGATCACCACCTTTTGCTGGTTGCCGCCCGACAGCAGCCGCACCTCTTGCCGGTCGTAGGGGGTGCGGATGCTGAGCGTGGCGATATAGTCGCGGGCGATCCGGGCCAGTTGCGGCTCGTCGATGCGGCCCAGCCGGTCGGCATATCGCGGCAGGCTGGCCAGCGCGATATTGGCGCGCACATCCAGCCCCAGCGCCAGCCCGTAATGCTTGCGATCCTCGGACAGATAGCCGATCCCCGCGCGCACCGCGTCCGAGGGCGTGCGGATCGTGACCGGCTTGCCATGGACGCGGATCTCGCCCCGCTCGGGCGGCTCGGCGCCAAAGATCGCCCGCGCCAGTTCCGTGCGCCCCGCCCCCATCAGCCCGGCAAAGCCCAGAACCTCGCCTTTTTTCAGGCTGAAGCTGATCTCTTTCAGTTCGCGACCCCGGCTGAGGGCGCGCACCTCAAGCGCGGTTTCGGCCCCGGACAGGTCGGGGATGCGCACGTGTTCATCACTCAGTTCGCGCCCGACCATCATCGAGATGATGGCGGAAATCGGCGTATCCGCCGCCTCGACCGTGCCGACATGGGCGCCGTCGCGCATCACCGTCACCCGGTCCGAGATCTGGCGGATCTCGTCCATCTTGTGGCTGATATAGATGATGCCGACGCCCTCGGCGCGCAGCTTGCGGATGATGGTGAACAGCTCGGCGATTTCGTTGCCGTTCAGCGCGGCGGTGGGTTCGTCCATGATCAGCACGCGCGAGCGATAGGACAGCGCCTTGGCGATCTCGACCATCTGCTGGCGGGCAATGGTCAGGCCCGAGACCGGGGCGCGCGGGTCCATCGCCACGTTCATCGCCTGAAAGATCGCCGCCGCATCGGCATTCTGGCGCGCCTCGTCGATGCGGCCAAAGGACAGGCGCGGCTCGCGCCCGATCCAGATGTTCTGCGCCACGGTCAGATCGCGCATCAGGGCCAGTTCCTGATGGATGATGCCGATGCCCAGATCCTGCGCGGCTCTGGGCGTGGGCAGGGCGACCTCGGCCCCGTCGATCAGGATGCGGCCGCCATCGGGCTGATAGACGCCTGAAAGGCATTTCATCAGCGTCGATTTCCCGGCGCCGTTTTCGCCCATCAAGGCGTGAACCTCGCCGGGGCGCAGATCGAAATCCACCGCCTTCAGCGCGTGAACACCGGGAAACCGCTTGTCGACAGCCTGCATCCGGACCAGTTCGCTCATGCTGCAACGCCATAAAAGCGTGCGGCATTCCCGTGCAGGATTGCCGCGCGGTCATCAGGGGACAGCGGTTCCAGCAGCGATTCGCTGAGCTCACGCCAGTCTTCATACGAGGCGGCCAGCGTCAGAACCGGCCAGTCGCTGCCCCAGATCAGCCTGTCCGCCCCGAACCAGTCCAGAAGCTGGCCCGTGATATCCTGCAGGACCGGCAAGGGATCGCGCAGGTTTTCGGGGGCCAGTTCGGTCAGCAGCCCCGAAAGCTTGCAATGGACATGCGGGATCGCGGCCAGCGCGCGCATCCCCGCCATCCAGTTCGTTTGCCCCCCCGGCCGGGGCTTGGCCGCGTGGTCGATCACCAGCGGCAGATCGGGATGGGCCGCCGCAAAGCCCGCGAGCATCGGCAGGTGGCGCGCCGTCACCAGCGCATCCAGCCGCAGCCCCAGATCCTGCAGGGCCGCCAGCGCGTCGGGCCGGGCCTCACGCGCCAGCCAGTCGGTGTCGGCCATGTCCTGCAGCATCGGGCGGACGCCCTTGAAATGCGGATTGGCGGCGCGCTGGCACAGCTGCGCGACCGCATCCGGCGCCGCCAGATCGACCCAGCCCACCACGCCGGCAATAGGCGGCTGGCGGCTGGCCAAAGCCAGCAGGAAATCGGTCTCGGCCATGGTCGGGGCGGCCTGCACGACAATCAGCCGCGCATCGCCGGGATAGTCCGCCGGCAGGAAATCGCGCCGGATCGGGGCCAGCGATGCGTCATCGCCCGTCAGCCAGCCGTAATCCCCCCGCGACAGCTGCCAGAAATGGCAATGCGCATCGATCCGCCGCATCAGAACCCTCCCCCGGCTCGTTGCGTCAGTCCTTATATGAACATGCTATCTATATATGAACTCTTGACGCAAGAAATTTCCTGCGCTGCATTCGCAGGCAGGACGCCCAACCCCAAGGACGGAGACAAGGATGGTGCGCAAGCCGACCGAGACAGCCATGGATACCCCCGAGGATACTCCAGGCGCTGCCGACCGCTATCGCGCCCCGGCGCTGGACAAGGGGCTGGACATTCTCGAGGTGCTGGCGTTGCAGGCGCGCGGCCTGACCCGGGCCGAGATCGTCAAGGAAATGGGTCTTGGCCCCTCGCAGATCTATCGCATGCTGGAACGGCTGGTGGCGCGCGGCTATGTCACCCGGCTTGAAGGGGGCGACCGCTATGCACTGACGATGAAGCTGTTTCTGTTGGCGACCGGGCACCCGCCCCTGCGCCGGCTGATCGCGCAGGCCCAGCCGATGATGGACGACTTCTCGCGCGAACTGCGTCAATCCTGCCATCTGGTCGTTCCCGAACATGGCTGCGGCATCATCATCGCGCAGGCCAGCCCGCCGACGCATTGGGAATTCCGCGCCCGTGTCGGGGCACAGCTGGACCTGTTCACCACCGGCTCGGGCACGACATTGCTGGCCTTTCAGCGCCCCGGGCACCTGGCCGAGACGCTGGGCCGCTGGGGCATTGCCGATGCCGATGCGCGCCTGCGCCGCATCGAGCCCGAGCTTGCGGCGATCCGCCGTCAGGGCCATCGCATCGGCCCTTCGGCGCAGGCCGTGGGCGTCACCGACCTGTCCGTGCCCATCCCCGGGCCGGAGGGTAATGCGATGGCGGTGCTGACCTGCGCCTATATCGAGCATCCCGACGACATGCGCGCCGGCATGCGCGACGCGACGCTGGCCAGCTTGCTGGCGCTGTCCCGCGATCTGTCGCTGGATCAGGATCAATAGCACCGAAATCTGCAGGGGCGGGAACTTGCAACCTGCCCGCAAGCAGATAGCATAAAGACCATCGCCGCGCCCCGTGCGCCGGGGCATTGGCACATTCCTGTCTGAAATCAGCACCCTAATTCCGAGATGCCTCCCATCTCGAATGAGCATTCGCGTCGAATGCCGAACCTCCCTACCGTCACGTCAACCCCGCGGACCAGAGTCGGGACGAAGACAACAGGAAGGAGGACGGCCCGGATGACCCAGCGTCATGACGATATTTCTCCAGCACGATCCGGGCCGCTGTCCGGCTATCGTGTGCTCGAGCTTGGCCACTATATCGCCGCCCCCTTCGCCACCCGGCTGCTGGCCGACATGGGTGCCGATGTCATCAAGATCGAGGCCGCCGACGGCGATCCGGTCCGCGACTGGGGCGAACAGGTCAACGGGCATCCGGTCTGGTGGTCGGTCCATGGTCGCAACAAGCGCTGCATCACGCTGAACCTGAAAGCGCCCGAGGCCAGGACCATCCTGGCCGATCTGGCACGCGGCGCCGATGCCATCATCGAGAACTTTCGCGCGGGCCATCTGGCGCGGCTGGGCTTTTCGGACCAGTTCTTCCAGTCCTGCAATCCCGATATCGTGGTCTGCCACATCTCGGGCTTTGGCCAGACCGGCCCCAAGGCGCAGGCGGCCTGTTTCGGCGTCATCGGCGAGGCCATCGGCGGGCTGCGCTATCTGAGCAACCACCCCAAGGGCGTCAGCGACCTGCCGCCGGTGCGGGCCGGCGTCAGCATCGGCGATTCCGTCGCCGGCCTTTACGCGGCGCTGGGGGTGACCGCGGCTCTTGCCTCGCGCGGGACGGATGCGCCCAAGGTCATCGACGTGGCGCTGACCGAGGCCGTGCTGAGCCTGCTCGAGGGGACCGTCCCCGAATATGGCAAGACCGGCAAGGTGCGCGAACCGGCGGGCGGGCGCATCCCGACCGCCTCGCCCTCGAATGCGTTTCCGACGCGGGACGGGCGCTGGATCATCATCGCCGCCAATTCCGACCAGCTTTTCGCCCGGCTCTGCACGCTGATGGGTCAGCCCGAACTGGCACAGGACCCGCGTTATCAGGGCAACCCCGAGCGCTGCCGCAATGTTGACGCGCTTGAGGCCGAGATATCGGCCTGGACGCGGCAGTTGAATGCCGATGTGCTGGAGCGCCTGCTGGAACAGGCCGACATCCCGTCCTGCCGGGTCTATGCCGCCCCCGACATCGTCGCCGACGAACAGTTCCGGGCCCGCGACATGATCCTGACGGTCGAGGACCCGGCACTGGGGCCGGTGCTGCACCCGGCGCCGGTGCCGATGTTTCAGGGCATGGCGCGCGACATCGCCTGGACCGGCCCGGCGGTCGGCCAGCACAACGCGGACGTCTATCACGACATCCTGAACTTCTCGGCCGAGGAAGTGGCGGGACTGAGATCGCGCGGCGTCATCTGACCCCGCGCGCAATACGGCAACAAGCAGACTGGTCTTTTGGGAGGAGGAACAATGACAAAAACGAAATCGCTGTCGCGCCGGGATTTCCTTGGCAAAACCGGGCAGATCATGGCCGGGATCACCGTCACCGCGGGTCTTGGGGGGATGGCCTTTCGGGCCTCGGCCTCGACCGAGGGGTTTCTGACCAGCAGCGGCAAGATCGGCTTTGGCACGATCCTGCCCCTGTCGGGCGGCTTTACCGTGGTCAGCCAGCCCTGGATCCACGCGATCAAATACGCGATCGAGGAACAGAACGCCGCCGGCGGCATCAAGATCGGCGACACCGCCTATGAGATTGAAAACCCCATCGGCGACGAACAATATTCCGCGCAAGGCGGCCTGACCGCGTTCCGCAAGCTGGCGGCTGACGGCGTGCGCTACAGCGGCGGCTATGTCTCGGTCGAGGCGCCCGCGGCCGTGCAGGGCATCAACGAACAGGAAAACCACCTGATCGTGCTGGGCATCACCGGCAAGGACCTGTGCCTGACCAAGAACAAGAACCGCTTCTATGAATATGCGCTGGCGCAGGCGACCGGCCCCTATATGGCGGATTACGCCTATAACGTGCTGGGCAAGCGCCGCATCGGCTCGATCGAGCTGGCCAATACCTGGGGCGAGGACTATTATTTCTCTTTCGCCAAGACCTTCGAGGCGCTTGGCGGCGAGATGGTGACGCGCAGCTATCTGCAGCCGAACCAGTCCGATTTCTCGGCCCAGATCAGCGAGATGGTCTCGAAAGGGGTCGATGCGCTTTACATCATCATGGGCGACGGTCCGGCCTCGGCCGTGGCGCTGCAGGCCCGCCAGGGCGGGCTGGGGACCGATATCCCGATCCTCGCACAGGGCGCCTGGGGTCCCGAGATGTATATGGAAGATCAGGGCAAGGCGACCATGGACGGCGCCGTCTATCCGGGCTGCGTCGCCTATTCGGAATGGAGCGACAAGCATCAGGCGCTGAACGACCGGCTGTTCGCCGATATCGGCCTTTATCTGAACAACTGGTTCTGGCACGGCTACGATTCCACCAAGATCGTGCTTTGGGCCATGGAAGAGGCGCAGTCGCTGGACCCGGTCAAGGTCGTGGCCGCGATCCCCTCCGTCGTTCAGAAACGCGCGGCCGAGCTGATGATCAAGCCCACCGGCGCGGTTCAGACCGCCGACAAGGGCGTCTATCTGCAGATCCCGATGACCATCGGCCGCTTCGACGCCAATGCCGATTTCGCCAAGGGCCCGGCCCTGATCCCGGTCGCAGAGGCGAAATATGTCAGCTTCCCCGGCTGGATGCCCGAGAAATGGGAGGGCTACACCGCCGATCCCAAGGACGAGGCGGTGAACTGGTATCCGACCATGGATGAGCTGACCGCCATGCGCGGCTGAGCGCCCACCGCAAGCAGAACGCGGCGCGCCCCGGGGTCGGGGCCGCCGTCCCTTTCCCTTGTCAATCTGCGGAGCGGCCATGCAGCTGTTTTTGCAACAATGCGTCAACGGGCTGATGCTCGGCGGCCTGTTCACCCTGATGTCGCTGGGGCTGAGCCTGATGTTCGGCGTCATGAAGGTCGCCAATTTCGCCTATGGCGCGGTCTATATGCTGGGCGGATATGCCGCCTTCTGGGCCTCGAACCTGTTGGGCGTGCCGAACTGGGCGGCGATGATCGTGGCTTTTGCCACGGCCTTCCTGATCGGCGTCGTCATGGAGGAAGTGGGCTTTGGCCGATTTCGCGGCAACGAAGAGGCGACACTGATCTTTGGCCTTGGGGTGGCGCTGATCGTGCGCGGCGCCTCGGTCATCGCATGGGGGTCGCAGACGCGCTATATCCCGGTCTCGTTCGACACCTACCGCGTCGGCGGGCTGGTCTTTCCGGCGTCCCGGCTATGGGCGGCGCTGATCGCGCTGGTGATCGTGGCGGGCGTCTATCTGCTGGTCAACCGCACGCCATGGGGCAAGGTCATCCGGGCCGTGGCCGACAACCCCGAACGCGCCAAGCTGATCGGCTGCAACACGCGGCTGCAATATCTGCTGACGGCGGGGCTGGCCAGCGGGCTGGCGGGCGTGGCCTCGGTCCTCTTGATCCCGGTTTTCAGCCTGTCGCCCTCGGTCGATGACTCCGCGCTTTATACGGCGATGACCGTGGTCATTCTGGGCGGGCTCGGCAGCATCGCCGGGTGCCTGGCGGGCGGGTTCCTCTTGGGGATCGTCACCGCCTTTTCCTATGGCTACCTGCCCAGCCCCATCGCCCCGGCGATCCCGCTTTTGCTGCTTATCCTGACGCTGGCATTCAAGCCCGAGGGGCTGTTTGGTTCCAAGGACCGCGTGGTATGACCCTGCAAGACACCCTTCAGAACGGCACGAAACCGGGCCTGAACCTTGACCGGCTGGGGCTTGGCCTGCTGGCCGCCGTGCTGATCGCCGCCCCCTTGCTCTTGTCGAACGCCTATCAGCTGAACGTGCTGGTGCTGATGGTGGTGAACGCGGTGCTGGCCATTGGCCTGGCCATCGTGATCCGCGCCGGGCGGCTGTCGCTGGCGCAGGCCAGCTTTGGCGGCATCGGCGGCTATACGACCGGTTTTCTGACCACCACGCAGGGCCTGTCCTTCTGGCTGGCGCTGCCGGTCGGGGCGGCGCTTGCGGCGGCCATCGGCGTGCTCTTGGGGCTGGTCAGCCTGCGGCTGCGCGGCTTTTACTTCGCCATCGCCACCTTTACCTTCAGCCAGCTGGCCATCGTCATCCTGCGCGCCTGGACCCCGGTCACCGGCGGCATGAGCGGCATGTTCGGCCTGCCGCATCCGCCGGGCTTTCTGGGCTTGGACTTCTCGGACCC
>JAGPGI010000410.1 GCA_018056045.1 Paracoccus sp. (in: a-proteobacteria) | reverse complement strand
GGGCACGGGCGGGGGGCCGTTTTCGCGATAGTCCAGAACGATCCGCAGCAGGGTTTCGGGCACGATGGCCTCGGTGCTGTGGCGCAGTTCGGCCGGGTGCCACCAGAGGAATTCGCGCAGGATGCGGGCCTCGGCCGCGTCCTGCATGCGGGGGGTGAAACGGCTGACGGGCACGGCGAAATATTCCTCGGACTGGTGCCAGCGGCGGCCGTAAAGCGTCATCTCCTGCCGGCGTTGCCAGAGCAGCGGGCCGATCGGCGCATCGGCAAGCCCCAATTCCTCGGTCAACTCGCGGCGAAGCGCCTCAATGGCTGTTTCCCCGGCCTGCAGGCCGCCACCGGGGCAGATCCAGAAACTGCCGTTCTGGACCTCGACCCGCATCAGCAATACCTCGTCATCAGGGGTCAGCAGGATGGCGCGGGCGGCCTGTCTTTCGGTGATGCGCATGTTCTTCCCAAGGGTTTTCGTTGCCGCAGGCCCTGCATGACGGGGCCGGACCGATCCTGCGGCGGCTGGTATCTCATGCCCGGCCCGGCGATGCTTCGGCTATGGACATCCGGCGCAAGTCACGATCAGTTCATCCCATGCGAGCGTGGTTCATTTGCAACGGGGTCGAAAATCCCCTTGAACATGACCAGATTGTCAGGACCCGGAGCAGCGTCCCGGCATGAAAGGAGACTTCCAGATGCAGAAAACTACCCCCCGCCACCTTTTGACCGCATCCGGCCTAGCGCTGCTGTTGGCGCTGTCGCCGGCACTGGCACAGGATGCGGCCTCGCCGGCAGCCGAAGCGGCGCAGGCGGCGGCCAATGACAACCAGCCCCTGACCGCGCCCGAAAGCCCGGCGCGCGCCCAGCAGGTGATGCCCGAAAGCTTTGCCGATCTGGTCGAGATGGTCAGCCCGGCCGTGGTCAATATCACCACCACCGCGACGGTCTCCTCGCCTCTGGCGCGCGGCCCGCAACTGCCCGAGGGCAGCCCGTTCAGCGACCTCTTTCGCGAATTCGGCTTTCCCGGCATGCCGGACGGCGGCAACCCCTTTGGCGGCCCGCAGGGCGAGCAGCGCTCGAACGCGCTGGGATCGGGTTTCGTCGTCTCGGCTGACGGGCTGATCGTGACCAACAACCACGTCATCGACGGCGCCGACGAAATCGAGGTCGAGTTCTTCTCGGGCAAGAAACTGCCGGCGAAGGTGATCGGCAAGGACGAAAAGACCGATATCGCGGTCCTCAAGGTCGAAAGCCCCGAGGCGCTGCCCTTCGTCAAGTTCGGCGACAGCGACAGGGGCCGGGTCGGCGACTGGGTGCTGGCGCTGGGGAACCCGCTGGGGCAGGGCTTCTCGGCCTCGACCGGGATTATCTCGGCGCGCAACCGGGCGCTGTCAGGCACCTATGACGATTTCATCCAGACCGATGCGGCGATCAACCGGGGCAACTCGGGCGGACCGCTGTTCAATATGGATGGCGAGGTGATCGGCGTGAACACCGCGATCCTGTCGCCCAATGGCGGCTCGATCGGGATCGGCTTTTCGATGGCGTCGAACGTGGTCAGCAAGGTGGTCGAGCAGCTTGAGGAATTCGGCGAGACCCGCCGCGGCTGGCTGGGCGTCAAGATCCAGCCGGTCACGCCCGATATCGCCGAATCGCTTGGGCTGGATGAGGCCAAGGGCGCGATGGTCACCGACGTGCCCGCCGGGCCTGCGGCCGATGCCGGCATGAAGGCGGGCGATGTGATCACCAGCTTTGCCGGTGGCGAGGTCAAGGACCCGCGCGAACTGGTGCGCCGCGTCGCCGATGCCCCGGTGGGCGAGGCCGTGGACGTGACCGTGCAGCGCGAGGGCGAACCGGTCGAACTGAAGGTGACGCTGGGCCGGCGCGAACTGGCCGAGGGCAGCGGCAGCGGCACCGTGGACAGCGCCACGGAAAGCGCCAGCGACCTGATGGGCATGACCGTGGCTCCGCTGACGCCGGAAATTGCGGCCGAGCTGGGCGTGTCGCGCGACATGACCGGGTTGGTGGTGCAATCGGTCGACCCAAGCGGCGCTGCGGCCGACAAGGGCCTGTCGGCGGGCGATGTCATCACCGAGGCGGGCCAGCAGCCGGTGGCCTCGCTGGCCGATCTGCAGGCGCGCATCAAGGAAGCCCGCGACGCCGGCCGCAAGTCGCTGCTGATGATGGTGCGCCGCGCCGGCGAGCCGCGCTTTGTCGCCCTGCCGGTCGAATAAGACCCGGGCATGAAAAAGGGCCGGGGAAACCCGGCCCGATCAGATGGGGCGCCCTGACGGCGCCCCTTTTCTTTCCGGGTTACTGCTGCGGCGCGGCAGGGGCCGGCGCGGCTGCGGGGGCCGCCGGGTTCGGCGCTGCGGTATTGGCCTCGGGATTGGCGGCGGTTGCGGCCTTGTTGGCCTCGACCAGCGCGGTCATGCCGGCGGTGAAACCCGCCAGCGACAGCGGCAGCTTGACCATTTCTTCCTTGGGTGCGCCAAAGGGCAGAACCGAAATCGTCGCCGATTTGCCGCGCTTGAGCGGATCAAGCTGCGCGGGCTCGAGGCCGATGCGCGAGATACAGCCGATGCGGGCGCAGAGCATGAAGGGATAGCGCGCCTCCTGGGCGGCATCGACCTGCAGGCCAAGCCCGAGCGAAAGATCGGTTTCCAGCGGCGCGACGAAGGTGATGACGGCCTCGACCTTGCCACCGCTCATCGGGATGACCGAGGCCTCGGCCACGGGCGAATTTTCCGCGTCCTTGAGCAGCTGGTAAAGCTCGCAGGGATCGGCGCCGGTTTCGGTCTTCATGCAGCGCAGCGTCCAATCGCCATGGGTTTCCTTGGCATAGGGCTGGCCGACCTGCGGCTCGGTGGTGGCGGCGGGGGCGGCTGCGGCGGGCGCCTCGGCCGGGGTTGCCGGAGCCGCGGCGGCGGGGGCCGGGGTCTCGGGGGCGGTCTGCGCCGTTGCAATTCCGGCGCTGCCCGCCAGGGTGAAGAGGGCGGCGATCAATGCCGCGGACGTGCTTCTGGCCATGGTTCTCTTCTTCCTTTGGTCCATGTTTCGCACATGCTCCTAGCA
>JAGPGI010000409.1 GCA_018056045.1 Paracoccus sp. (in: a-proteobacteria) | reverse complement strand
ATGCAGGCCTCGGGCGTGACCCCGATGGCGCGGGTGCCATGGCGCGAGCCGGGCATCATCATGAAGGCGCTGGATGCCGGCGCACAGGGCATCATCTGCCCAATGATCAATTCCGGCGCCGAGGCCGCCGAATTCGTCAGTTATCTGCGCTATCCGCCGCATGGCCAGCGCAGTTTCGGCCCGACCCGCGCCAGCATCGCTTATGGCGGCTATGGCACGGCGGCGAATGACCAGGTGCTGGCGCTGGCGATGATCGAGACTGCCGAGGGCATGGCCAATCTGGCCGAGATCGCGGCGACTCCGGGTCTTGACGGCATCTATGTCGGCCCGGCCGATCTGACGCTGGGGACTCAGGGCGGCCGCCTTGCCCCCGGTTTCGACCGCGAGGAACCCGAGATGATCGATCTGATCCGCCAGATCCTTGCCGCCTGCAAACAGAACGGCATCCGCGCCTGTATCCATTGCGGCACCCCCGCCTATGCCGCGCGCGCCATCGGATGGGGCTTCGATCTGACCACGGTTTCGGGCGATTCGCGGCTGCTGGCCGCCGCCGCCGCCGCCTCGGTCAGGGAATGGCGCGACCTGACCGGGGCCCCGGCCCCGCAGGCCGATGGCGCAAAGGGGGGCTACTGATGGCGCATCTGCTGGTGGCGGGCAAACTGCATCCCGCGGGCGAATCCCTGCTGCGCGAATTGCCGGCGCGGGGCATCAGCGTCGATTACGTGCAAGAGGTCTCCGAGCCATCCTATGCGGCGCTGATCGGGCGCGCCGATGCGCTGGTGATCCGCACCCAGCCGCTTAGCGCCGCGACCATTGCCCGTGCCGGGCAGCTCAAGGTCGTCTCGCGCCATGGCGTGGGGTATGACGCGGTGGATCTGGCCGCGCTGAACGCCCGCGGCATTGCGCTGGCCATCGTCGGCGATGTGAATTCGGTCTCGGTCGCCGAACATGCGA
Organism: Paracoccus sp. (in: a-proteobacteria); assembly: GCA_018056045.1. Lineage (GTDB taxonomy): Bacteria > Pseudomonadota > Alphaproteobacteria > Rhodobacterales > Rhodobacteraceae > Paracoccus. The sequence goes on along the minus strand of JAGPGI010000409.1, from coordinate 2,125 downwards.
TGATGCAGCTTCTGGCGGCGGCCAAGCGCGTGCTGCGCGCCGACCGCGCCGTGCGCACGCCCGGCCAATGGGGCTGGCGCAACCGGCTGGAACAGCAGGAGATCAGCGGCAAGCGCCTGCTGATCCTGGGCTATGGCCGCACCGGGCGGCATCTGGCGCGGATGGCGGCGGGCTTTCAGATGCAGGTGCGCGCCTGCGATCCATGGCTGGAACGGCAGGGCTGGCCGGACGGCCCCGTGCCGCCGGTGGCGCTGGCCGAGGGGCTGGCCTGGGCCGATTGCATCTCGGTCCATATCCCGCGCGGCGACCGCCCGGCCATCGGGGCCGCCGAGATCGCGCTGATGCGGCCCGGGGTGATCCTGGCCAATACCGCGCGCGGCGGCGTCGTGGACGAGGCGGCACTGGCGGCGGCGCTGCAATCGGGCCATGTCGGCGCCGCCGGCGTCGATGTCTTTGACGAGGAACCGCCGGCTCTTGGCTCGCCGCTTTTTGCCTGCGACAATGCGCTGCTGTCGCCCCATATCGCCGGGCTGACCGAGGAATGCGGCGAACGCATGGCGATCGCCTCGATCCGCAATGCACTCGACTATCTCGACGGCACCATCGCGCCGCAGCTCATTGTCAACCATGAGGCCCTGAATGCGTAAACCGGCATTGAACATCGGACTGATCGGCACCGGCTTCATGGGCACGACCCATGTCTTCGGCTTTGCCACCGCCCCGCGTGTCTTTGACCTGCCCTATGAGCCGGTGCTGCACACGCTCGCCGACCGCAGCCCGGAACTGGCCGAGGGCGCCGCAGTCGCGCTGGGGTTTGCCCATGCCAGCGACGACTGGCGCCGGCTGATCGACGACCCGGCAATCGACGTGATCGACATCACCGCACCCAATGCGCTGCACAAGGAGATGGCCTTGGCGGCCATCGCGGCGGGCAAGCATGTCTATTGCGAAAAGCCGCTTGCACCCAGCGCGGCCGAGGCGCTGGAAATGACCGAGGCCGCCGAGGCGGCGGGCGTCACCACGCAGGTCGGATTCAACTATCTTTGCAACCCGATGCTGACCCTTGCGCGCGAGATGATCGCGGCGGGCGAACTGGGTGAGATCCGCGGCTATCGCGGCCTTCACGCCGAGGATTACATGGCCGATCCCGCCAGCCCCTGGACCTTCCGCCATGACCCGGCGGGCGGCGGGGCGCTGGCCGATATCGGCAGCCATGCACTGGCCACGGCGGAATATCTGCTGGGTCCGATCACCGAGGTCATGGGCGATTGCGTCACCCTGATCGCCAGCCGCCCCGACGGCAAGGGCGGCACCCGCCCGGTCGAGGTCGATGACCTTGGCCGCGCCTTCCTGCGGTTTGCCAGCGGCGCGCAGGGCTCGATCGAAGGCAACTGGATCGCCACCGGCCGCAAGATGCAGCATGATTTCGAGGTTTACGGGACCAAAGGCGCGCTGACCTTTTCGCAGGAACGGTTCAACGAGTTGCATTTTTACGCGGCGGGCGATGCCTCGGGCCGGCGCGGTTTCCGCCGCATCGAGGCCGGGCCGGAGCATTCGCCCTATGGGCTGTTCTGCGTCGCGCCCGGCCACCAGCTTGGCTTCAACGATCTCAAGGCGATCGAGGTCGCAGGCTTTCTGCGCGCCATCGCCGGCGAGACGCCCGAACCTTTCGGCTTTCGCAAGGGCCTGGGCATCCAGACGCTGGTCGAGACCATCCAGAAATCATCGGCGGCACGGCAATGGCTGCGCGTGCCGCAGGGGTGACGGCGTGACGGGCTGACGACGTGACGGCGTGACAGGGCGCGCGCGCACTCTCCCTTGGCGCCGCCGCGACCTGCGCCGCCACCGACTGCCCGGCCCCCTCCTCGCCGGGCAGTCGCCATATGTTCCAGCCGGCACGGCCCGCCAATATCGCGCTTGGCGTCTTGCAATTTTTGTTGCAGAATGCCGGAAAAGGATCCGCGAGATGGCACAAGACACCCCGCCCAGGGATTACGAGGAACTGATCCGGCTGATCCATGACCGCCATGACGAGATGAGCAAGACCTATCAGCGCATCTCGGTGTTTCTGACCCAGAACCCCAATGACGTTGCCGTGCATTCGGTCAATGCCATCGCCGAGCGC
>JAGPGI010000408.1 GCA_018056045.1 Paracoccus sp. (in: a-proteobacteria) | reverse complement strand
CCGGACGAGGCGACATATCCCAAGGCTTTCCAAAACACGATCGTGGCGTTCCTGATCTTTTCAGGCATCTATCTGATGCTCTCGCTGACCGCTTCGATCCTGCGCGAACAGGTGTCTTCATGAACCAACCCCAAAAACACGTCGAAATCGGAAACGTCACCCTCGGAAATGACCAGCCGCTCACGGTGATCGCCGGGCCGTGCCAGCTGGAAAGCCTCGATCATGCGCTGATGATCGGCGAAACCGTGGCCCGTGCCTGCGAAAAGGCCGGTGCGGGCTATATCTTCAAGGCCAGTTATGACAAGGCCAACCGCACCTCGCTAAGCGGGCGCCGCGGCGTTGGCATCGAGGAAGGCCTGCGTATGCTGGAAGAGGTGCGCAAGCAGCTTGGTTGCCCGGTGCTCACCGACGTTCATGACATTGATCAGACCCGTGCCGCCGGCGCGGTGGTCGATGTGCTGCAGATCCCGGCATTCCTGTCGCGCCAGACCGATCTTCTGCTTGCGGCCGGCGAAACCGGGGCGGCGGTCAATATCAAGAAAGGCCAGTTCCTTGCCCCTTGGGACATGCCCAATGTTGCCGACAAGGTCGCCTCGACCGGAAATCAGCGCATCATGCTGACCGAACGTGGCGCGAGCTTTGGCTATAACACGCTGGTCACCGACATGCGCAGCCTGCCGATCATGGAGCGGACCGGCTGGCCCGTCATCATGGATGCCACCCATTCGGTGCAGCAGCCTGGCGGTCAGGGCGGCTCAAGCGGCGGGCAGCGCGAGTTCGCCCCGGTCATGGCGCGCGCCGCGGTTGCGCTCGGCGTGGCGGGCGTCTTCATCGAAACCCATCAGGATCCCGATAACGCGCCATCGGACGGGCCGAACATGATCTATCTCGACCGCATGCCGGCGCTGATCGCCTCGCTGATGCATTTCGATGCCCTGGCGAAATCCGACCCGGTCATGGGCGACGCCTGATCGGCCTTCGGGAGCCTGGATAGCCGGTCATCTGTCTGGGCGGCCTCCCGATGCCGGTGGCCGCTCGGCCTTGCTGGCCGCGCCTCGTCGACCGAATCCACACCCGTCGTCTGCATCTGTTGACGGAACCACTCGACAGCGGCGAGGTGATTGACCGAAAGTCCGTTCGATCGGCGGAGCCCGGCTTCTTTTGCTGTGCTTTGAGCCGCGCGATTGCCTGTCACCAGGTGTAAGCCAGTGCTTTGCGGCTCGTCGGCGTCGATCCGTCTGAAAAGCTGGCAAGTCCAACGGCCCCGGGGGCGCCGCCTGCTGATCCGCTGTGCGCCCTGCAGCTCTGGCTCGATAACTCTTCGCGCACCAGCACCGCAGCACTCATGCCATGCCCAAGTCGACAAGGCGAACCACCAATATCGTCGGACTATTCCACCAGCGCCGCGATTGCCCGGCCTGCCGCGTGGGCCGACGCCCAGGCCCATTGGAAATTATATCCGCCCAGCCAGCCCGTCACGTCGACCACCTCGCCGATGAAATACAGCCCCGGCACGGTTCTTGCGGCCATACTGCGCGAATCCAGCTCGCGCGTATCTACCCCGCCAAGTGTCACCTCGGCCGTGCGCCAGCCTTCCGAGCCGACGGGGCGGACAGCCCAGGCATTCGCGCGCGCGCCCACGCGCTGCAGGACCGCATTCCCCTGATCTGCCAGCCTTGCGCCCTGCAATCCACAATCCGTTGCGATCGCTTCGGCAAGCCGGGCCGGCAGCGATCGGCCCAAAGCCGTCGCAACGCTGACACGCCCACTCTGCGCCCGCGCCTCGCGCAGGTTCGCTGCGATATCGATCCCCGGGGCCAGATCCACGGTGATTTCGTCTCCCGGCTGCCAGAAACTTGAAATCTGCAGGATTGCCGGGCCGGATAACCCGCGATGGGTGAACAGCAGGCCGTCGCGAAACTGCGCAAGGCGGCGATCCGCCTTGTGGCGGACCTCAGCTGTGACCGACAGGCCCGCCAGCGGCCGGCACAGGTCCAGATCCTGCTGCGCGAATGTCAGTGGCACCAGCCCGGCGCGTGGCTCGATCAACGCAAGGCCAAAACTGCGCGCGATCTCATATCCAATACCCGTCGCGCCCATTTTGGGGATCGACCTGCCGCCGGTCGCAACCACGACCTGCCGCGCAAGGATCTCTCCACCTGAACTGGTGACAACGAATCCGTCCTCCCGACGCACGACGCCGGTCACCGCGGTGTTCAAGCGCAACTCGACGCCGCGCATACGTTGCAACAGCATGTCGATGATCTGCCGCGCACTGCCGTCGCAGAAAAGTTGTCCGAGAGTTTTCTCGTGCCAGGCTATCCCCGCCCGATCGACCAGAGCGACAAAATCCTGCGGACGAAAACCGGCAAGCGCCGACGCGGCAAAGCGCGGGTTTTGCGAAAGGAATCGGTCAGGCGCACTCGCGAGATTGGTGAAGTTGCAGCGCCCCCCGCCCGAGATGCGGATCTTTTCGCCGGGCGCGGCAGCGTGATCCAGCACCAGAACACTGCGTCCCGTGCGCCCCTTCGAAAGGATCGAGCCTGCGCAGAACAGCCCCGCCGCGCCAGCACCAAGAATGACCGTATCTATCGTTTCCATGCGACGCGCTTAGCTGGCGTGGAACATGTCGGCAAGCCGGATGAGAGCGGCGGCGCCCGCCGTGACACCGGATCGCATCTCGCCAAGGTTTGTCATGGACCGCCGCAGAATCCACTTGCCACCCCGCCAAGCGCAATCTATTCGAACGAGGCTCGGAGGAGTGGCAGAGTGGTTTAATGCACCGGTCTTGAAAACCGACGTAGGTGGAAGCCTACCGTGGGTTCGAATCCCACCTCCTCCGCCAATCAAATCTAATATGTTGCTGATGTTAAAGGATTTTTCCTGTTAGCATCGTCACTCTGACAAAATGTCCATAACGCCCCCATTTTGATGGCACTACATATAGATGTCAGGGCACATCATTAAGGTAAGCGTCCGGCCTGACCGCCCTGCCGCGTGGTGAGAGAGGCGGATAGTGTCCACCAACGATAGTGGACACTATGGTGATGGCGTGGCGCGTCGGACGAAGCGGCTTTGGACGGACGAGGAGAAG
>JAGPGI010000407.1 GCA_018056045.1 Paracoccus sp. (in: a-proteobacteria) | reverse complement strand
GAAGAAACCGGCTGCGAGATTCTGGGCAAGGCCGAGTTCATGAATCCCGGCCAGTCGGTCAAGGACCGGGCGGCGCTTTACATCATCCGCGACGCGGTGGCGCGGGGCGACCTGCAGCCCGGCGGCACGATTGTCGAGGGCACCGCCGGCAATACCGGCATCGGTCTGGCGCTGGTCGGCGCCTCGATGGGCTTTCGCTCGGTCATCGTGATCCCGGAAACGCAGAGTCAGGAAAAAAAGGACATGCTGCGTCTGGCCGGCGCGGAACTGGTCGAGGTGCCGGCGCAGCCCTACAAGAACCCCAATAACTATGTGCGCTATTCCGGCCGCCTGGCCGAGGAACTGGCCAAGTCTGAACCGAATGGCGCGATCTGGGCCAATCAGTTCGACAATACCGCCAACCGTCAGGCGCATCTGGAAACCACCGGTCCCGAGATCTGGGAGCAGACCGGCGGCAAGGTGGACGGCTTTGTCTGCGCCGTGGGTTCGGGCGGGACGTTGGCGGGCGTCGCCATGGCCCTGCAACCCAAGGGGGTCAAGATCGGTCTGGCCGATCCCGAGGGCGCGGCGCTTTACAGCTTTTACACCAGCGGCGAATTCGACAGCCCCGGCTCGTCGATCACCGAGGGCATCGGGCAGGGCCGCATCACCGCCAATATGGAAGGGCTGACCCCCGACATGGTCTGGCGTATCCCCGACAGCGAGGCGCTGCCGGTGATCTTCGACCTTTTGGAATATGAGGGGCTTTGCCTTGGCGGCTCGTCGGGGATCAATGTCGCCGGCGCCATCCGCATGGCCCGCGAAATGGGGCCGGGTCACACCATCGTCACGGTGCTGTGCGATTACGGCACGCGCTACCAGACCAAGCTTTTCAACCCGGACTTCCTGCGCGCCAAGGGGTTGCCGGTCCCTGACTGGATGGCCCGCAAACCCGCAAAGCTGCCCGAAGTCTATCAGGACTGATCCCTGCCATGTCCCGCATTCTTGCCCTGTTTGTGGCGCTGTTTCTTGCGTTCGCCCTGCCGGTTTCTGCCCAAGAGCCGCAGGCGCCGAATTATGACGCCTGGAACAAGCTGGCCGATCAGGCCGAGCAGATCCTTGAAACCGGACAGGCCAATGAGGCCCGCCTGCAGGCGATCCGCAACGAGGTCGTCAAATGGCGCGATCAGTTCAAATCCAATGAGGGCGTGAACTCGACCCGGATCGCCACGCTCAAGGACCAGATCGCGGCGCTTGGCCCGCTTCCGGCCGAGGGCCAGACCGAGGCCGAGGACGTGGCCGGCCGGCGCAAGGAACTCAATGACCAGCTGGCGCAGTTGCAGGCGCCGGGGCTGAAGGCGGTCGAGGCCTTTGGCCGCGCCGACAGCATCGTCTCGCAGATCGACCAGGCGGTGCGCACCCGCCAGACCTATGCGCTGATCCGGCGCACACCCATGCCGGTGAACCCGGCGAACTGGGCGCCGGCGATGACCGAGGCGATCTCGGTCGCAACCCACATCTACAGCGAAGGCCGCACGCGCTGGAAAGAGGGCGGCGGCCTTCAGGGCATGGCCAGGAACGGGATGCCCTTCGTGATCGGCTTCCTGCTGCTGGCGGCGCTGTTGCTGACGCGCGGGCGCAGATGGGTGGATGCGCTGCCCTCGCGGCTGTCATCGCGGGTTGGCGATCGCTCGCGCGCGGCGCTGCTGTTTGCGGTGTCGCTGGGGCAGATCGCCATTCCCTTTGCCGGGGTCCTGCTGGCCACCGGCGCGCTTTACGCGACCAATGTCTTTGGCCCCTGGGGCGAGCCGCTGCTGTTTTCGATCCCGGCGGCGGGCCTGTCCTATTTCGGCGGCATCTGGCTGGCCCGGCGTATTTTCCCCGAGGACGATTCCGGGATCGTCCCGCCGCTGCCGCTGTCGGCCTTCCACCGTGCACAGGCGCGCTTTCGCGCCGCCATGCTGGCCCTGTCGCTGGCGGTGCACCAGCTTTTCGCCCGTTCGGTCCTGCCGCTGGCGGGGTTCAACAGCGATGGCGACCGCGAGATCGGCACGGTGCCCGAACGGCTGAGCGACGCCTCGGCCGGGGTCTGGCATTTCATCATCCTGCTGGTGGCCGGGTTCTATCTGTTCAACCTGTGCAATATCCTGCGCCGGATGAAGGGCAAGGAGGGCGCGCCGACGCCCTATCGCGTGCCCGTCGGCTCGTTTCTGGGCCGCCTTGGGCGGCTGGTGGCGGTGGGCGCACCCATTGCCGCGGCGATGGGCTATGTGACGGCGGCCAATGCGGTCATGTGGGCGACGGTGCTGACGCTGGCGCTGGTCGGGCTGCTGATCGTCCTGCAGGATTTCATCGCCGATCTTTACGGTCTGGCGGTGGGCGGCAGGGGGGCGGCGCGCGAATCGCTGATCCCCGGCCTGATCGGCTTTGCGCTGGTCCTGCTCTCCGTGCCCTTCTTTGCGCTGATCTGGGGCGCGCGCGGCAACGACCTTTCCGAGGCCTGGGGCAAGGCCAAGGAAGGCATCTCGCTGGGCGGCGTCAGCCTGTCGCCCATGGGCATCCTGACTTTCCTTCTGGTCTTCGGGCTGGGCTATTCGGCGACCCGCTTCGTGCAGGGCGCCTTCCGCAACACCATCCTGCCCAAGACCCATATGGATGCAGGCGGCCAGAACGCGGTCGTGTCGATCATCGGCTATATCGGGATCGGTCTGGCGGCGATGACGGCGGTGACCTCGGCGGGGATCGACCTGACCTCGCTGGCCTTTGTCGCCGGTGCGCTGTCGGTGGGCATCGGTTTCGGCATGCAGCAGATCGTGTCGAACTTCGTCTCCGGCATCATCCTGCTGGTCGAACGTCCGGTGGCGGTGGGCGACTGGATCGAGGTCGGCGGCCGGCAGGGCGTGGTCAGGAAGATGGCCGTCCGCGCCACCCAGATCCAGACCTTTGACCGCAACGAGATCATCGTCCCCAACTCGGACCTGATCACCCAGCCGGTCACCAACTGGACGCGCGGCAACCTGACCGGGCGCATCATCGTGCCGGTCGGCGTGGCCTATGGCACCGATACCCGCAGGGTCGAGACGATCCTGCGCTAGATCGCCGAGGACCAGCCCACGG
>JAGPGI010000406.1 GCA_018056045.1 Paracoccus sp. (in: a-proteobacteria) | reverse complement strand
ATCGACAGCCCCCTGCCCCGCGAACGCCCGCTGGAGATCCGCGACACGCCCGAATTCCTGGCCATCGCCCATCGCGTGCGCGAGGGGCTGCGCGCGGGCCATGCCTATGACTGAGCGGCGCGGGACCATGGATGTGGTGCTGCCGGTCCTCGCGGTCCTGCTGGCCATCGTGATCGTCTGGTATGGGGCCGCGATCCGCCTGAACATGCCCTGGGCCGAAGAGCAGATGGCGCGCGAAGGCATCACGCCGACGCTGTCGGCCCTGATCGGCGACACCATGGCGCAGGAGCGTCCGGTCCTGCCGGCGCCGCATCAGGTCGCCAAGGGGCTGTGGGACGGCATCGCCGGGCAGAAGATCACGTCAAAGCGCAGCCTTGTCTGGCATGGCTGGGTCACGCTTTCGGCGACGCTGGCGGGCTTCGCCATCGGCAGCCTGACCGGCATCCTGCTGGCGGTGGGGATCGTCCACAGCCGCACCATGGACCAGTCGGTGATGCCCTGGGCCGTCGCCAGCCAGACGGTGCCGATCCTTGCCATCGCGCCCATGGTCATCGTGGTGCTGGCCAGTGCCGGCGTGACCGGGCTGTTGCCCAAGGCGGTCATCTCGGCCTGGCTGACGTTCTTTCCGGTGCTGGTCGGCACGGTCAAGGGGCTGCGCACGCCCGATGCAATGCAGCTTGACCTGATGCGGTCGTGGAATGCCTCGGCCGCGCAGGTCTTCTGGCGGCTGCGCCTGCCCTCGGCGCTGCCCTATCTGTTCGCCAGCCTCAAGGTCGCCATCGCCGCAGCATTGGTCGGCGCCATCGTGGGCGAGTTGCCGGCGGGCGCCACGGCCGGCCTGGGCGCGCGGCTCTTGTCCGGCAGCTATTACGGCCAGACCGTGCAGATCTGGGCGGCGCTGTTCACGGCGGCGGCGCTGGCGGCGGCGCTGGTCCTGATCGTCGGCCGGATCGAGCGGATCACGCTGAAACATATGGGGTTGGCGCGATGACGGCGGCCTTGCCCATCGTCGCGGTCTGGCTGGTGGCGCTGGGGCTGAACGCCTGGCTTGCGCGCTTCGACACCCGCACCACGCGGCTGCTGGTGGCACTGATCTTTGGCGCCACCGTCCTGATCCTGTGGGAGATGATCGTGCGCACCTACGCCGTGCCCATGGTCATCCTGCCCGCGCCCTCGCAGATCGCGCGGGCCTTTGCCGGCAACCTGCCGCTGCTCTGGGGCGATTTCGTCCAGACCATCCTGAAAGGCGCGCTGTCGGGCTGGCTGATCGGGGCGGCGGCGGCCATCGTCACCGCCATCGCCATCGACCGCAGCCCGTTTTTGCAGCGCGGGCTGCTGCCCATCGGCAATTTCGTCGCCGCCCTGCCCATCGTCGGCATCGCCCCGATCCTGGTCATGTGGTTCGGCTTTGACTGGCAGTCCAAGGCCGCCGTGGTCGTGGTGATGGTGTTCTTCCCGATCCTCGTGAACGCACTGGCCGGGCTGGCCGCCACCGACGCGCTGCAACGCGACCTGATCGCGACGTGGAATGCCGGCTACTGGCAATCGCTGTGGAAGCTGCGGCTGCCCGCCGCGCTGCCCTTCATCTTCAACGGGCTGAAAATCTCGACCACGCTGGCGCTGATCGGCGCTATCGTGGCCGAGTTCTTCGGCAGCCCGACGCGCGGCATGGGCTTTCGCATCTCGACCGCCGTGGGGCAGCTGGACCTGCCTCTGGTCTGGGCCGAGATCGTCGTCGCGGCCCTTGCCGGATCGGCCTTTTACGGGCTGGTCGCGCTGGTCGAGGCACGGCTGACCTTCTGGCACCCAAGCCAGCGGATAACGACATAACAACCGGGTCACAGACCCGCCAACAAGGAGCGTAAGATGAGAACTTTCCTGACAGGCCTCGCCGCAACCTTGCTGCCCGCCACGGCCGCGCTGGCCGCGGATGACGTGACGCTGCAACTGAAATGGGTGACCCAGGCCCAGTTCGCCGGCTATTACGTGGCGCTGGACAAGGGCTTTTACGAGGCCGAGGGCCTGAACGTCACCATCAAGCCAGGCGGCCCCGACATCGCGCCCCCGCAGGTGATGGCCGGCGGCGGCGCCGATGTGATGGTCGACTGGATGCCCTCGGCCTTGGCCGCGCGCGAAAAGGGCCTGGCGCTGGTCAATATCGCCCAGCCCTTCAAAAGCTCGGGGATGATGCTGACCTGCCGCACCGATAGCGGCGTCAAGGCGCCCGCCGATTTCAAGGGCAAGACCCTGGGCGTCTGGTTCGGCGGCAATGAATATCCGTTCCTGACCTGGATGGCGACGCTGGGCCTGCCGACCACCGGCGGCGCCGACGGGGTCGAGGTCTTGAAACAGGGTTTCAACGTCGATCCGCTGCTGCAAAAGCAGGCCGCCTGCATCAGCACCATGACCTATAACGAATATTGGCAGCTGATCGAGGCCGGCATGAAGCCCGAGGAGCTGGTCACCTTCAAATACGAGGATGAGGGCGTCGCCACGCTCGAGGACGGGCTTTACGTGCTTGAGGACAAGCTGACCGACGCGGCCTTCGTCGACCGTATGGCCCGCTTCGTCAAGGCCAGCATGCAGGGCTGGAAATATGCCGAGGAAAACCCCGACGAGGCCGCCGAGATCGTGCTGGAGCATGACGAGACCGGCGCCCAGACCGAGGAGCATCAGAAACGCATGATGTCCGAGATCGCCAAGCTGACGGCGGGATCGGATGGCAGCCTTGACCCGGCCGATTACGAACGCACCGTCAAGATCCTGATGGCGGGCGGTTCGGACCCGGTGATCTCCAAGGCTCCGGAAGGGGCATGGACCTCTGCCGTGACCGACGCGGCGCTGAAGCCGTAACCCTCTGCGCCGGCCTGTCCAAGGGTCGGCGCCCCCTGCCCTGTCCGATGCCATCTGCGCGAAACTCAGGCCCGTCAGCGGGCCTGTCTTCGTTGGCGCCGCCCCCCGATTGCCGCCACCCTCTGAACAGAGGCCAGCATCACCGCCGCGCCGACCCTCTGGCCGGGTGAGTATCAGCGGCCCGGCATCGTCGACATTGTCGCGCCCTGCCCCTCCCGCGTGCCTCACATAAGCCGGCTCAGAAT
>JAGPGI010000068.1 GCA_018056045.1 Paracoccus sp. (in: a-proteobacteria) | reverse complement strand
TGCCTGCTGAACGGGCTGGACGATATCGGCCTGACGATGGAGAAATCCGCCGCCATCGACACGTTCGAGACGCAGATGGCCCAGAGCCGGCCTTGGGTCTAAGGGCGCTTGCCGGGGCGGCGCTGATCGCCGCCCTTGGCCTGAACGCACAGGCAGATCCGCTGCGGATCGCCACCTATGGCCCCGACCTGTCGCGTGACGGGCCGGGGCTTTTGTTGCGCGACCTGACCCGCACCGGCAAAAAGGCCGATCCCCAGATCGCCGCCGTGGTGCAGGTGATCGTGGAAACGCGCCCCGACATCCTGCTGCTGACGGATATCGACTGGGATTACGATGGCCTTGCGCTAACGGCCTTTGCCGATCTGCTGGCCAAGGCCGGGCTGGATTATCCGCATCGCTTTGCCGCCCGGCCCAATGCCGGCATGGCCACCGATCTGGATATCGACGGCGATGGCCGCACCCGCGGCGCGGCGGATGCGCAGGGCTTTGGCGAATTCACCGGACAGGGCGGCATGGCGATCCTGTCGCGCCATCCCATCGGCCCGGTCGTCGACCATAGCGGTTTCCTGTGGCGCGACCTGCCCGGCCAGATCATGCCCAAACTGCCGCCCGAGGTGACAGCGGCGCTGCGCCTGTCCTCCTCGGCGCATTGGGACGCGACCATCACCATTGCCGGCAAACCCCTGCATCTGCTGGCCATGGCCGCGACGCCCCCGGTCTTTGACGGCCCCGAGGATATGAATGGCCGGCGCAATCATGACGAACTGGCCTTCTGGCTGCATCACCTGCCCGACGCGCCATTCGTGCTGGCCGGGATGCTGAATGTCGATCCCGCCGATGGCGATGGCCGCGCGGATGCGCTGGCCCGCATCATGGCCCATGTCACCGACCCGGAACCGCGCAGCAAGGGCGGCGCGGCGGCAAAGGGCGGCGTCAATGACGGGCAAAAGGGCGATCCGGCGCTGGATACCGGCAACTGGCCCGACGACAAGCCGCCGGGCAATCTGCGCGCCGATTACGTCCTGCCGAAAAAGGGGCTGAAGGTTCTGGACGCGGGCGTCCTGTGGCCCGAGGCCGGACCCGTGGCCGAGGCCGCACGGACGGCCTCGGCGCATCGTCTGGTCTGGGTCGATCTGGACTGGCCCTGAACGGGGCCAGCCCGCGACCCGGGCATTACTGCTGCGGCGCCGGGCCGCCAGCGACCTGCTGACCATTGACCGAAATCGGCCCGCCGGGGGTCGAGGCGTCAATTTCCCAGATCATTTCGCCCGAGGCGCCGGGTTTCGACAGCATCTTCGCCATTTGCAGCATCATCAGCGGCTGCTGCGCCTGTTCCGGCGGAGCGGCGTTCAGCGCTGCCTCGATCTTGTCCAGACCGGTGGCGCTGATCCTGGCGGTGCCGCCGGGCGGCGTGTCGGCCGGCAGTTGCATCTGACCCTGATAGTCGATCTGATAGCCCTCGCCCTTGATCTGGCTGGGCGCCAGTTCCAGCGCGACCGGGTTGCCGGCAAAGAAGGCCGCTTTCAACTGCTCGACGTCGACCTTGGCGATCGGGTCCCCGGCAGTCAGGTCAAAGCCCTCGATAATCATCTTGACCGGCGCCGCCAGATCGAACCGGGACACGCTGAGGTCAAACGAAACCTCGTTGGGGATCACCGGCAGCGCCCATGGCGGGACGATCGTCTCGGGGACCTTCAGCCCGGTGATCCTGACCATCTCGCGGACACGGCCATCGGCCTCGATGCCGGACATGCCGACCTCGGCGGCGATATTGCTGGCCGTGAATTCGCCAATGGGCGACACGACCTTGAGATCGTGCAGGTTCATATCCATCGCCATGTCGTCCCAAAGCGGCATCGCGGCGCTGAGCTTGTCGCGCAGACCGTCCTGCGAACTGGCGATCAGTTCCTGCGACGGATGGGCGACGAACCAGGCCAGAAGAGCCAGCATCCCGTCATTGCGGCTACCCTTGATCATCCCCTTGCCGTCATAGCCGCGCGAGGTGATGTCGAGCTTCATCGCACCAAACGGCGAGACCGCCGCGTAGTCCACAGTCTGATACACTCCCTGCACGCTATAGGTGATACCGTGATCGACACCGCCCGCCGCGGCGGCGCTGGCCTTCAGCACTGTCTCGACCCGGTCGATGCTCTGGCTGTCACGCGACATGATCTCGACCCCGGGCTCGACCTCGGATTCGGGCGCAGGCTCGCCGGGCACGGGTGTCACCGGCACATACTGGGTGGTATTGGCAGTATAGCCGGTCATGACCGCCGTCTGCTCGCGAAAGCCCGGAAGGGCCTCGTCCCAGATGCCGGTCGATTCGATCTTGCCCGAGCCGATCTGCTCCATCATGTTCGGGATGGTGAACGACCAGGACACGGTCTGGTTCTCGGTCACGCCCCAGCTGCCATCGCCATTGTCGGTCAGATGATAGGTCAGGGTGCCGACCTCGAATTTCACGTCCGAATCGCCGGGGATCTGCGCCAGCAAGGGCGTCGGATCGATCACCAGATCATAGGTCTCGCCCTTAGGCGTGACGCTCACCACGCCATCGACACCCCCCAGATAGGTCTGAAAAATGCCTTTCAGACGCGCCGCGCCATCATCGGTGGCGGGCACCGCCCAAGCGGCGGAGACAGGCCCAAGGGCCAGCAGCGCCACGAGGCCATGCTTGAGATACATCTAAATCGCTCCTTCACTATTTCACTGGTCTTTTTACGCCGACACCCTGACAAATACGCGCGTCCAAGGAAAGCCTTAGAAAAAAACTTAGAACTCAACCCCCGGCTGAGCCTTGATGCCGTCGCGGAAGGGGTGCTTGATCACCTCCATCTCGGTGACCAGATCGGCAAGCTCGATCAGTTCGGGCCTGGCGTTGCGGCCAGTCAGCACGACATGGGTCATCGGCGGCTTTTCGTCGCGCAGGAAGGCCACGACTTCGGCGATGTCCAGATAGTCATAGCGCAGCGCGATGTTGATCTCGTCCAGCAGCACCATGCGGATCTCGGGGTCGCGGATCAGTTCTTTGGCCTTGTCCCAGCCGGCACGGGCGGCGGCGATGTCGCGCGCCTTGTCCTGGGTTTCCCAGGTAAAGCCCTCGCCCATGGCGTGAAACTGGCACAGCCCGCCGAAATGCGTGGTCAGCAGGCGGCGTTCGCCCGTGTCCCATGCGCCCTTGATGAACTGCACCACCGCGCAGGGCATGTCATGCGCGATGCAGCGCAGGATCATGCCGAAACCGGATGACGACTTGCCCTTGCCCTTGCCGGTATGGACGATCACCAGCCCCTTTTCGCCCTGTTTTCCCTGCATCATGCGGTCGCGGGCGGCCTTGATCTTGGCCATCTTCTGGGCGTGGCGGGCGTTGTCGTCGGGCTCCATCGGGCACTCCTTCGCTTGACAAGTCGGGACCGGGCGCGCAGAGCATGGGCTGCGCTGGTTCCTGTCCTATGACAGGCCAAGAGGGAATGCGACAGGCGAAAGCCTTAAGCAGCCGCCCCCGCGACCGTGACCGGAAAGGCCGCCCGAGGCCACTGGCAGAAATGCCGGGAAGGCGGGCCGGCCGTTGGCGAAAGCCTGAATCCGCAAGCCGGGAGACCTGCCCGCGCAAGAATTGACCGGCGGACGGGGTGTTCCTGCCCGGGCTTGCGCAGCCATGCGCGCCCGTATGCCTGCCCCATACCCGCCAGAACGGATGAAGGGCGCATGACCGTCACGCTGCATGTCTGCATCACCTGCCGGGCCAATGAACCGGCCAATGACGCGACCCTGCCGATGGGTGCAAGGCTGCACCGGGCGCTGACCGATCTGGGCGCACCTGACGGCGTGCGCATCGTCCCGGTCGAATGCCTTTCGGCCTGCGGTGCCGGTGCGACCGTCGCGCTGAGCGGGCCGGGGCGCTGGTCCTATGCCTATGGCCACATGACCGAGGCAGACGCCCCCGAAATCCTGCAAGGCGCCGCAGCCTTTGCCACGACCCCCGACGGCATCGTGCCATGGCGCGCGCGGCCGTTGATTTTCCGCAAGCGCAGCCTCGCGCGCATTCCTCCGATTGGGTAGCACATGACCGACCTGACCAAGACCCCCGTCACTGTCATCACCGGCTTTCTGGGCGCGGGCAAGACAACGCTGATCCGGCACCTGATGCAGAACCCTCAGGGCAAGCGGCTGGCCGTGCTGGTCAATGAATTCGGCACCATGGGCGTCGATGGCGACATCCTGAAGTCCTGCGCCGACGAAAACTGCCCGGCGGAAAACATCATGGAGCTGTCGAATGGCTGCATCTGCTGCACCGTCGCCGACGATTTCATTCCCACGCTGGAAAAGCTGATGGCGATGCCGGTCAAGCCCGACCATATCCTGATCGAGACCTCGGGGCTGGCGCTGCCCAAACCGCTGCTGAAGGCCTTTGACTGGCCCGCGATCCGCTCGCGCATCACCGTGGACGGCGTGATCGCGCTGGCCGATGCCGAGGCTGTGGCAGCGGGCCGCTTTGCCCCGGATGAGGCCGCCGTGGACGCCCAGCGCAAGGCCGATGACAGCCTTGACCACGAAACGCCGCTGTCCGAGGTCTTCGAGGACCAGATCGCCTGCGCCGATATCGTGCTGCTGTCCAAGGCCGATCTGGCGGGCGAAGCGGGGCTCGCGGCCGCCCGCACCGTCATCGAGGCCGAGGCCCCGCGCAAGCTGCCCATCCTGCCCCTGACCGATGGCGTGATCGACCCGCGCGTGATCCTTGGGCTGGGGGCGGCGGCCGAGGACGACCTTGCCGCCCGGCCCAGCCATCACGACGGCGCGGACGATCACGAACATGACGATTTCGATTCCGTCGTGATCGAGATGGCGGAAATCACCGACCCCGCCGATCTGGCCGAGCGCATCGCCCGGCTGGCGCGCGAACAGAACATCCTGCGCGTCAAGGGCCATGTCGCCGTCGCGGGCAAGCCCATGCGCCTGCTGGTCCAGGCCGTGGGCGAACGCGTGCGCCACCAATACGACCGGCCATGGGCTAACGACACGTCCCGTATTTCGCGCCTTGTGGTGATCGCCGAACATGACGACATCAATGAGGACGCGATCCGGGCCGTGCTGGCGGCCTGAGGCACGGGGGGCGCGGGCGCCATGCATGTCGTCTTCCGCGAAAGCCGGGGGCTTGAGGAAACCGAGGTCCCGACCGACCCCGGCCAAAGCCGCGCCGACATGGTGGTGCTGTCCTATTCCGACAGCGACCTTGGCGCTTTCGCGGCGGGCTGGCACAGGGCGCAATCGGCGACCGCAGGCGCGCTGCCCTCGCTGCGGCTGTGCAATATCTCGGCGCTGCGCCATCCGGTTTCGGTCGACAATTATCTGGACACCACGCTGGCCGGCGCCCGCGCCATCCTTGTGCGCCTGATCGGCGGTGAGGCCTATTGGCCCTATGGCGTGGCCAGCCTGCAAGACATGGCGCGGCGGCGGGGCATCGCGCTGGCGCTGCTGCCCGCCGATGGCCGTCCCGACGCCACGCTGGAACGCTTCTCGACGCTGGACGCGGCGATGCTGCACCGGCTGACCGCGCTTTGCGACGAGGGCGGCGCGATTGCCGCGCAGACCGCGCTGGCGGAACTAGCGCGCGCCGCAGGCCTGCCCGCCGCGCCGGTCACGGGTCAGGCCACGATCCCGCAATGGGGGTTTTATGACCCGGATGCGGGTGTGATCACAAATCCGGTTCCCGGCGCGAACCCGGTTCTGGTCAGCTTTTACCGCAGCTATCTGACCTCGGCCGATCTGGCTCCGGTGGATGCGATGATCGGCGCGCTGCGGGAGGCGGGCTTTGCCGCGACCGGGGTGTTTGCCCCCTCGTTGAAGGTGCCGGGCCTTGGCGCATGGCTGGCCCCGCATCTGACGGGATTGGCGGCGATTGTGAACATGACCGCATTTTCCGCCCGCGACGATCAGGGCGCGACGCCCTTTGACGCCTGCGACTGCCCGGTCTTTCAGGTGGCGCTGTCCACCGCGCCCCGCGATCTTTGGGCGGTTGATGACCGCGGCCTTTCCGCCGCCGATCTGGCCATGCATGTCGTGCTGCCCGAGGTGGACGGCCGCATTTTTCTGGGCGCCGTCAGCTTCAAGGCGGCGCAATCACGCGATCCGGAACTGCAGTTTTCCCGCCAGATCCACGCCGCGGACCAGGACGGCATCGCTTTGGCCGTCGCGCGCATCAAGGCGTGGCACCGGTTGCGCAGGCCTGCGCGCAAGGCCATCATCCTGTCCACCTATCCCGGCAAGGCGCATCAGCTTGCCCATGCCGTCGGGCTGGACGCGCTGGCATCCTGCGGCGAAATCCTTGGCATCCCGTATCAGGACCTTGGCAAACGGCTGACGGCAGAGCGTCTGACATGGCCGCTGGCCGACTACCATGCCGCGCTGGCCAGCCTGCCCCGGTGCCTGCAGGACGACCTTGCCGCCGCATTCGGCGCGCCAGAGACCGACCCGCTGGTGCGGGACGGGGCCTTCGCATTCGCCGCCATCCGCACCGATGACGCCCTGATCGCCCTGCAGCCCGAACGCGGAGAGGCACAGACCCGCGCCGACGATTACCACGACCTCAGCCGCACGCCGCGCCATGGCTATGTGGCCTTTTACCTGTGGCTGCGCGGACAGGCGGATGCGCTGATCCATATGGGCGCGCATGGCACGCTGGAATGGCTGCCGGGGAAATCGGTGGCGCTGTCGGACGAATGCTGGCCGCAGGCGCTTTTGGGCGATCTGCCGGTCGCCTATCCCTTTATCGTCAACGACCCGGGCGAGGCAGCGCAGGCCAAACGCCGCCTTGGCGCGGTGACACTGGGGCATCTGCCTCCGCCTTTGGCCAATGCCGCGCTGCCGGAAAGCTTGACCTATCTTGAGCGGCTGCTGGACGAATATTCGACCGCGGACGGGCTGGACCCGCGCCGCCGCGACCGGCTGATCGGCGCCATCCGCGACGAAGCCCGCGCCGCCGGCGTCGAGGCAGATCTGGGCCTGCCCCCCGACGCCGCACCCGGCCAAGCTATTCCGCTGATCGACCGCTTTGTCTGCGACCTCAAGGAAAGCCGCTTTGGCGATGGGCTGCACATCTATGGCACCGGGTCCTGCGCAGCGCAGGAACGCGCGGGGCTGACGCGCGCGCTGGCCGGGCAACGGGTCGCGCCGGGACCATCCGGATCACCCGCGCGGGGGCGGCAGGACGTGCTGCCCACCGGACGCAACCTCTTCACGGTCGATCCGCGTGCGGTCCCCAGCCGCGCGGCCCATGCGCAGGGCATCAAGCTGGCCGAGGAACTGCTGCGCCGTCATTTGCAGGACCATGGCGACTGGCCACGCGGGCTGGTTATCGACCTGTGGGGCAGCGCCACCATGCGCACGGCGGGCGAAGACTTTGCCATGGCGCTGCATCTTGCGGGAATGGCGCCCAGATGGGACGCAAGCTCGGGGCGGGTCAGCGGCGTGGACATCCTGGCCTTGGCTGAACTGGGACGGCCGCGCATCGATGTGACGCTGCGCGTGTCCGGCCTGTTCCGCGACGTGTTCCCAGGGCTTGCGCAACTGTTTGAAACCGGGGCGGCGGCCTTGGCCGAACGCAACGAAAGCCCGGCCGACAACCCCTATTCCGGCCCCTATCCCGGCGCACGCGCCCCCCGCGTCTTTGGCCCCAAGCCCGGACTTTACGGTCTGGGCATGTCCGATCTGGCCGAGACCTTCACCCAGGCCGCGCGCCATGCCGCGGGCGAGGCGTGGCTCGCGGCCTCATCCTACGCCATCGGCACGGACGGAAGCATCCGGCACGACCCTCAGGCAATCCGCGACCGGCTGGCGGTCGCGGACGGGTTTGTCCACGCGCAGGACCTGCCCGAATCCGATTTGCTGCTGGCCAGCGACTATGCCACGCATGAGGCGGGCTTTGCTGCCGCCATGGCCAGGCTGGGCGCCCCCGTGCCCGCGCTTTACCACCTTGACGCCACGCGTCCCGACGCCCCCCGGGCACGTTCCCTGACCGAAGAAATCGCCCGCGTCACCCGCGCCCGCGCCGCCAATCCGGCATGGGCGGACGGCATGATGGCGCATGGCTTCCGCGGTGCGTCCGAGATCGCGGCAACGCTGGACCATATGGCGGCCTTCGCCAATCTGGCAGGTGTGGTGCCGGGGCATCTGTTCGACCTTTACCACGACGCCACATTGGGCCGCCCCGATGTCGTGGCCTTCATGCAGGCCGAAAACCCCGCCGCACTGGCCGCCATGCGCGACATGTTCATGCGGCTGCACGCCTCGGGGCTTTGGGTCACGCGGCGAAATTCGGTTCTGGCGGAACTGAACGGGCTGGAGGCGGCACCATGACGGATTACGACATCAAGGGCTGGTGTCCCGGCGCATTGCGGCCCATGGCCTCTGGCGACGGGCTGGTCCTGCGGATCCGGGCGCGGAACGGGCGGCTGACACCCGATCAGGCGCAGGGCATCGCCGGACTGGCCCGGCAGCACGGCAATGGGTTGATCGACCTGACCAGCCGCGCAAATCTGCAATTGCGCGGGCTGGACGCGCAGGGACACGCCGCCACCATCGCAGCACTTGCGGAAATGGGGCTGCTGGACAGCGATGCCCGGTCGGAATCGCGGCGCAATGTGATCCTGTCCCCCGTTGCCCCGGTCGGCGGACCGGCATGGCAGGTGGCCGAAGGGATTGCCCGCGCCATGACGCAACCGGATGCACCCGATACGCCCGGCAAGTTCGGCTTTGCCGTCGATACAGAAATGCCGGTGCTGGGAGATGTGCCCTCGGATATCCGGCTACGACAGATCGGAACGGGCTGGCTGATCCTGCCCGATGGCGGCGACTGGGGATTAAGCGCGCCTGACACGGACAGCGCCGTCCATGCTGCAATGGCGCTGACGCGCTGGTTTGCGCAAGGCGGCATTCACGAAGGACGGGGGCGGATGCGCGACTACCTGCGCCGCCAGCCGGACCTGCCCGCCGGGGCCGGGCCTGTTCCCCAAAAGCCTATGGTGCGTCAGGCGCCCGGTCCCGGTCCGGCGCCGAATGGCTGGATGCTGGGCTTTGCCTTTGGTCAGATCACGCTCGCCCAGCTTGCCGCTGCCGCCAAGGCGGGACCGCTGCGCCTGACGCCATGGCGCGCGCTGCTGATCGAGGGGGCCGTGGCGCCGCCGCCGGTTCCGGGCGCGATCCTTGATGCCTCGGACCCTTTGCTGCGCATCCATGCCTGCACCGGCGCACCGGCTTGCGCGCAGGCGCATGCCGATGTCCGGGCGCTGGCGCGACAGCTTGCCTTGCGTCTTGCCCCCGGCCAAAGCCTGCATCTCAGCGGCTGCGCCAAAGGCTGCGCCCATCGGGGCCGGGCCAGCCTGACGCTGATTGCGCAAGGCCCCGACCGCTTTGACCTGATCCGCGACGGCGACATCCGCGCGCCCGCAGCCCGAACCGGGCTGAGCGCCGCGCAGATTCCGCTGTGACCTTGCCCAACGCCCCCGCGCGTGAGATAGCCGCGACACCTGAACGGAACCGCCCCATGCTGCACCAATACGAAACCGACGGCGCCCGGATCTACGCCCAGTCCTTCGCCACCATCCGGGCCGAAGCCGATCTGGCCCGCTTTGACGCCGACGAAGAGCCGGTCGTCGTGCGCATGATCCATGCCGCCGGGCTGGTCGGGCTGGAACGCGATGTGCGCTTTTCCACCGGCATGGCCGCCGCCGCCCGGAAAGCGCTGCAGGACGGAGCCCCGATCCTGTGCGATGCGCGCATGGTCAGCGAAGGCATCACCCGCGCCCGCCTGCCCGCCGGCAACCGCGTCCTGTGCACGCTGAACGCGCCGGGCGTGCCGGAACTGGCGGCGGGCATGGGCACGACAAGATCCGCTGCCGCGCTGGAACTGTGGCGCGACTATCTGCTTGGCGCGGTGGTGGCCATCGGCAATGCGCCGACCGCCCTTTTCCACCTGCTCAATATGCTCAAGGACCCCGCCTGCCCGCGCCCCGCAGCCATCATCGGCTGCCCGGTGGGATTTGTCGGCGCGGCCGAGTCCAAGGACGCGCTGATGGATGACCTGCCCGCCCCCGCGCTGATCGTCAGGGGGCGGCTTGGCGGCTCGGCCATGACGGTCGCCGCCGTCAACGCGCTTGCCAGCCGAA
>JAGPGI010000067.1 GCA_018056045.1 Paracoccus sp. (in: a-proteobacteria) | reverse complement strand
TCAGATCGGCGGTGACGATGGTGCCGTTTTTGATGACTGTGGTCATGTCCATCCCCTTCTTTCATGTCCAAATATCCCGGGGGTCCGGGGGCAGCGCCCCCGGCTTCCGTCCGCGTCAGCGGACAACCTCCGCCACCTCCAACACCGAATGCAGCAATACATCCGCGCCTGCCGCCGCCCATTCCGGCGAAATCTCCTCGGCCTCGTTATGCGACAGCCCGTCCACGCAGGGGCACATGATCATTACCGTCGGCGCCACGCGGTTGATCCAGCAGGCGTCATGCCCGGCGCCCGAGACGATGTTCATGTGGCTGTGGCCCAGACGCCCGGCGGCGCCGCGCACGACCTCGACCAGCGCCGGGTCGAAGGTGACCGGGTCGAAATGGCCGACCGGCTCGATCTCGATCCCCAGGCCCAGCTCTGCGGCGATCAGCGGCGCCTCGGCTTCCAGCCGGGCGCGCATCGCGGTCAGCTTTTCCAGTTCGGGGCTGCGTAAATCGACGGTAAAGACCGCGCGCCCGGGGATCACATTGCGCGAATTGGGCCAGACATTGGCCTGCCCGACCGCGCCCACCGCATTGGGCTGGTGATCCATGGCAATGCGATGCACCGCCTCGATGATCCGCGCCATGCCCAGCCCCGCATTCACCCGCATCGCCATCGGGGTCGAGCCGGTATGCGCCTCCTTGCCGGTCAGCGTGATCTGCAGCCACCACAACCCCTGACCATGGGTCACGACGCCGATTTCCTTGCCCTCGGCCTCGAGGATCGGACCCTGCTCGATGTGATATTCGAACATCGCATGCATGGGGCGGCCGCCGACTTCCTCGCTCCCGCGCCAGCCGATGCGGTCCAGCTCGTCGCCGAACCGCTTGCCCTCGGCATCCTCGCGCGTGTTGGCATAATCCTCGTCATGGATGCCGGCATAGACGCCCGAGGCCAGCATGGCCGGGGCAAAGCGCGCACCCTCTTCATTGGTCCAGTTGACCACCACGATCGGGCGCCGGGTGCGGATCCCCATGTCGCGGATGGCGCGGATCACCTCGAGGCCCGACAGCACGCCCAGCACGCCGTCGAATTTGCCGCCCGTCGGCTGGGTATCCAGATGGCTGCCGATATAGACCGGCGCCAGATCCGGCTCGGCGCCTTCATGGCGCATGAACATGCTGCCCATGCGGTCGACGCCCATGCTCATGCCGGCCTCTTCGCACCAGCGCTGGAACAGGCTGCGGCCTTCGGCATCGGCATCGGTCAGCGTCTGGCGGTTGTTGCCGCCGGCGATGCCGGGGCCGATCTGCGCCATCTGCATCAGGCTGTCCCATAGCCGGCTGCCGTCGATCCTGAAATTGTCCTGGTCCATTTGTCCTACCTGTGATCGCTGCCCGCAACTGACCGGGGCTTTGACCTTGCCTTTGCGTTCACGCTATTCTTTGTCCTCACGCTATTTCCGGTCAAAGAGTTGTCAAGGTAACCATTGATATGCCCACCCTCGCCGCCAAGAGCCGCATCCGCCAGCATAATACAGAGGCAATCCTTGCCGCTGCACTGGAAGTTTTCGCAGATCAGGGTTTCCGGGGGGCGACGCTGGACCGGATCGCGCGGTCCGCGCGCCTTTCCAAGCCGAACCTGCTTTACTATTTCCCCTCGAAGGAGGCGGTCTATCTGGCGCTTCTGGGCACGTTGCTCGAGGACTGGCTGAAACCCTTGCGCGGCATCGACCCCGAGGGCGAGCCGGTCGAGCAATTGCTGGCCTATATCCGCTGCAAGCTGGAGATGAGCCGCAGCCATGCCCGCGAAAGCCGGCTTTTCGCCGGCGAGCTCTTGGGCGGGGCGGTCCATATCGGCGGCGTGCTTGAACACGACCTGCGGGCGCTGGTCGATGAAAAGGCGGCGCTGATCGGGCGCTGGATGGCCGAGGGCCGGCTGGCGCCGAGCGACCCCCATCACCTGATCTTCTCGATCTGGGCGCTGACCCAGCATTACGCCGATTTTGCGCCGCAGGTGCAGGCCGTGCTGGGCGAGGGCCGCGACCCGATCGAGGAGGGGCAGCGATTCGCCGAAACCCTCTACCGGCGGATGCTGACCCCCTGATGCCCGCATTCCCATCGCTTACTCGGCGGCCTTGGCCATCGGGTTGTTGGGATGCGTGGTCCAGTTGGCGAAAGCCGCGACCTTGCGGCCTGTGCGCGGGTCGGTCGCGCCGACCGGCAATTCGCGCATGGTGATGCAATCCTCGACCGGGCAGACGTCCAGACACAGGTTGCAGGCCACGCATTCGTCATCCTTGACCTCGAAGATCCGGCCCGGAAGCATGGCGATGGCCTGATGGCTGGTATCCTCGCAGGCGGCATAGCAGCGCCCGCATTTGATGCACATGTCCTGATCGATCACGGCCTTGGTGGTGTAGTTCAGGTTCAGGAACTGCCAGTCGGTGACATTGGGGACGGCGCGGCCGATCAGATCGGCAAGGGCGATGTCCTTGTCATCGAGATATTGCGACAGGCCCGAGATCATCTCCTGCACGACCTTGAAGCCATAGGTCATGGCCGCCGTGCAGACCTGCACATTGCCCGCCCCCAGCGCGAGGAATTCGGCCGCGTCGCGCCATGTGGTGACGCCGCCGATGCCGCTGATCGGCAGGCCGCGCGTGGCCGGGCTGCGGGCGATCTCGGCCACCATGTTCAGCGCGATGGGCTTCACGGCCGGGCCGCAATAGCCGCCATGCGCGCCCTTGCCGTCGATGGTCGGCTGCGGTGCGAACAGGTCCAGATCGACCGAGGTGATCGAATTGATGGTGTTGATCAGGCTGACCGCATCGGCGCCACCGCGTTTCGCCGCCTCGGCGGGCTTGCGGATATCGGCGATATTGGGGGTCAGTTTCACGATGCAGGGCATGCGCGAATATTGCTTTACCCAGCGGGTGACCATCTCGATATATTCGGGGACCTGACCAACGGCCGAGCCCATGCCGCGCTCGCTCATGCCATGGGGGCAGCCGAAATTCAGCTCGACCCCGTCGGCGCCGGTATCCTCGATGGCGGCAAGGATGTCCTTCCACGCCATTTCCTCGCAGGGGACCATCAGGCTGATGACCAGCGCCCGGTCGGGCCAGTCGCGCTTGACCTGCTTGATCTCGCGCAGGTTCACCTCGAGCGGTCGGTCGGTGATCAGCTCGATATTGTTCAGCCCCAGGACCCGGCGGTCGGCGCCATGGATGACGCCGTAGCGCGGGCCATTCACGTTGACGACCGGCGGTCCCTCCATGCCCAGCGTCTTCCACACGACGCCGCCCCAGCCGGCCTCATAGGCGCGGCGGACGTTGTATTCCTTGTCCGTGGGCGGCGCCGAGGCCAGCCAGAACGGGTTCGGGGATTTGATGCCCACGAAATTCGAACGCAGATCAGCCATGATCGCCCCCCATCAGCCAGGCGTGAATATCCTCGGCCGCGTCGCGGCCCTGTGCGACGGCGCTGACCGTCAGGTCCTCGCCCATGCCGGTGCAGTCGCCCCCGGCCCAGACCCCGGAAAGCGAGCTGCGCCCGGGTCCGGTGACGGCGATCTTGCCGCCGTCCTGCGCCGGCCCATCGGCTGG
Source organism: Paracoccus sp. (in: a-proteobacteria) (assembly GCA_018056045.1). GTDB lineage: Bacteria > Pseudomonadota > Alphaproteobacteria > Rhodobacterales > Rhodobacteraceae > Paracoccus. The sequence continues at coordinate 6,578 of JAGPGI010000067.1, read as the reverse complement.
CCCGTTCACCGGCAGCGCCAGCCGCTGGCCGATGGCCGACAGCACCTGATCGGCGCGCAGCCGGAAGGTCTCGGCCAGGGTTTTCAGCCCCTCGGGGCCGTCAGCGGTATAGGCGAATTCGATCTCGGTTCCGTCGGGTGTCTGGTGCAGGGCGACGGGCGCGGCATTGGTGCGGATGCGCACGCCCCTGCCGGTGGCGTGATCCTGTTCGTGGTGCGAGGCCGACATGCGCTCCTGTCCGCGCCGATAGACGATGGTGACGTTTTCGGCCCCCAGCAGGCGCGACTGCACGGCCGCGTCCACCGCCGTCATGCCGCCGCCGATCACCACCACGTCGCGCCCGACCGGCAGCGTGGTCAGGTCGGGCGACTGGCGCAGCTCGGCGATGAAATCGACCGCGTCGCGCAGCACGCCATTCGGCGCCCCCAGCCCGGCATCGTTCACATCGCCCAGCCCCACGCCCAGAAACACCGCGTCGAAATCGCGCCGCAGCCCGGCAAGGGTCACGTCGCGCCCCAGCGCCTTGCCGCATTCCAGCGCGATACCGCCGATCCCCAGCAGCCAGTCGACCTCGCGCGCGGCGAAATCCCCGGTGGCCTTGTAGGCGGCGATGCCGAATTCGTTCAGCCCGCCGGGCTTGGGGCGGGCCTCAAAGATGGTGACGCCGTGGCCGTGCATGGCCAGCCGGTGCGCGCAGGCGAGGCCCGCGGGCCCGGCGCCGACCACCGCCACCCGCTTGCCGGTCGCGGCGGCGCGGGCAAAGGGCTGCGGCCGGTCCATGGCGTGATCGGTGGCATAACGCTGCAGCCGGCCGATCTCGACCGGCTTGCCCTCGGCGGTTTCGCGCACGCAGGCCCCTTCGCACAGCGTTTCCGTCGGGCAGACCCGGGCGCACATGCCGCCAAGGATATTCGCGCTCAGGATCGTCTGCGCGGCGGCCTCGGCGGTGTCGGTGGCGATCTGGCGGATGAACAGCGGAATGTCGATGCCCGTGGGGCAGGCGGTCACGCAAGGTGCGTCATAGCAGAAGTAACAGCGATCCGCGGCGACGGCAGCCTCATGCGGCTGCAGGGCGGGATCATGGTCGGCAAAGCCGGCGGCGATGGCCTGCGAGGGCAGTCGTGCGGCGGCAAGTCCTGGTGTCAGAGGCGAGTTGGTCACGGTTCTGGCTCCCGATGCGCGGTGGCTGGGATCAGGATGCCACGGAGAATTTTTTTATCAATTGGTAAAATTCATGAGAGGTCGCGCGGCGCAGATACGCCACGGCTGCTGCCGCTGGTCAGGGCGGATCTGCCGGTCAAATGGGCAGGTGCCGCCGGCCGGTCATGATGCCGGCAGGATGCGCGCCGCTAAATCGGCGCGCTCTCGAAGGCGGCGGCGATCGTGGCGCGGTCGCAGCCATTGGCCAGCAGAGCCGCGAGCAGGATCCGCGCCTGACCGGGGCGCAGCAGCCGCGCGTGGATGGCGCCGGCACGGCGCATGTCATGGCCGCCGCCGCCGCCGCCATAGGTGGGGGCCATCACGCCTTCGGGGACGCGGCTGGTGATGATGACGGGGACGCCCGCCGCCTCTGCCCGGGCGATGGCCGCGACCAGTTCGGGCGTGGCATTGCCCGAACCCAGCGCCGCGACGACAATGCCCCGCGCCCCGGCGCCCAGACTGGCATCCAGATGCAGCGCATCGCCGCCGGGATGGATGGCGACGATATCGACCCGCAGGCCGGTGACCGGCGCGGGCAGGGGGGGGATCGGCGGGGCGGCCTCATCCGCGGCGCGGCGAAAGGCATCGCCCGAGTCCGTGGCGAATTTGTAAAGCCCCCATGCCGGAAACACCCGGCCGCCAAAGGCCAGCGCGACCCCGGCCGCGCCATGTGCCGCCAGCGCCACGGCATCGGCCAGATTGCCCGGCCCGTCCGTTTGCAGATGGTCCGAGGCGAATTGCGCCCCGGTAAAGACCACCGGCTTGCCCGGCGCCAGTTGCGCCTGCACCAGCAGGGCGGTTTCCTCCATCGCATCCGTGCCATGCAGGACGACGACGCCGGAAATGGCCGGGTCGGCCAGCTCGGCCGCGACCGCGTCGCTGATCGTCTGCATGTCGGCCAGCGTCAGGCACGAGGAATCCGTCGCCAGCAATTCGCGCACCCGCAGCCGGATCGCGACCGGGGGCAGTGTCGCCAGAAGATCCTCGCCGCTGAGGGCGGGGCTGGCGGCGCCGCTGGCATCCTTTTTGCTGGCAATGGTGCCGCCGGTGGCCAGAACGGCCAAAAGCGGCTCGCTGTGCTTTGCTGTCATCTCTCGCCTGTCATCTGCCTGTCCTCAAGGCCAGCCTAGCACCGGCCGCCGCCGCAGCGCCAGACGGGCCGTGCCTGATTGCCCGGTCTGATTGCCCGGCCTGATTGCGGGGTCAGTTGCAGGGATCGGGCGGCAGGATCAGCCCGTGGCCGAAGACCTCGTCATGGCCGGCGCGGCCCAGATCGCGGGTGGCGGTCTGCAGCCTTGTCCGCACCTGCGCCGGCGTCAGCCCCGGTTCCTTTTGCAGCATCAGGGCCACCGCTGCGGTGACGAAGGGCGCCGCATAGGAGGTGCCGGTCTGCGTCTTTGCGCCCCGGATCGAGGCCGCCGTCCAGACCTCGACCCCCGGCGCGGCCAGATCGATATGCGCGCCGCGCCCGGCCCGGCGATAGACCTGCCCGCGCCGGTCCACCGCCGTCACCGCGATCACCGGCTTGTGGGCGGCGGGATAGGCGGGCTTGGCCGAGGGGCCGCCATTGCCGGCCGCCGCCACCAGCACGATGCCCTGCCTGTCCAGCTCGGTCACCTGACCGGCGACGGCGAAGTTGAAGGGGCCGGCCAGCGACAGGTTGATGACCTGCACATCCTGCGCCGCCAGATAGTCCAGCGCCTCGATCAGCGCATAGGCGTCGGCGCGCTCATCCGCGCCGGCCTTGTGAAAGGCGTCGACCGCGATCAGGCTGGCCTGCGGCACCAGCCCCGGCGTCCGGCTGCCCGGCTCTCCGACCAGCAGTGCCGCGACCGAGGTGCCATGCATGCGGTCCGAGGGATGCGCGCCGTTGGCCGGCTCGAGCCGGTGCAGGCGAAGCTGTGCCGAGCTCAGCCCCGGATGCTTGTCGTTCAGCCCGGTATCGACCATGCCGATGCGCGGCGGCGTGCCGCAGCCGGTGGTGTCGGCGGGCCAGTCGATCATCTGCCGCATCGGGCAATCGCCGCCGGTGCAGGCCGCCGCGTTGCCGGGCCGGAAATAATGGTTCAGATCGGCGACCGCGACCGAGGCGCGCGCCCGCACCATGTCGCGGGCCTGCGGCAGGGTCAGCCGCGCGGGCTTGCGCAGCCGCAGGAAGCTGTCGCCATTCGACAGGGTGCGGCGGCGAATCTCGCCAAAACCCTGCTCGCGCAGCGCCTGCAGGTCGGCATCGGAAAGGCCGCGCGCGATCACCTCATCGGGGGCGAAGGGTGGCGGCGGCGGCGCGGCGCGGGGTCGGGCCGCAGGCGGCGCACGGCGCCGGCGCGGCTGGGCGTCGTCGTCGTCATCATCATCATCGTCGTCATCATCCGCCCAGGCCTGCGAGATCGGCGAAAACCCGCCGTCACGGGGCGCGAGATCGGCCAGAAACATCGCGCCAAGGGCCATCACAGCCAGCAGAATTCGGATCATCGCCTTCTCCGTTCCATCGGGATTCTGGACATTTACGCGACAGGCTTCCTATTATTCCACCGAAACGGGAATTTTGCACGTTAACGGTGTTTGAATGGATGCGGCTTTCGGCGAGGCTTTGATTGCGCTGTTGCCCAATTTGCGGCGTTTCGCATTGTCCTTGTCGCGCAAGCCCGATCTGGCCGACGATCTCGTGCAGATCACCGTCGAGCGCGCGATCGCCGGGCAGGCCGGTTTCGACCGGCAAGCGCGGCTGGAACCATGGCTGTTCCGGATCATGCGCAATGCATGGATCGACATGACCCGCCGCCAGCGCAGCGCCGGCACGCAGGTCGATATCTTCGATTTCCCCGAGGCGCTGCCCGTCGACCCCGCGCCCGGGATCGAGGCCCGGCTGATGCTGCAATCGGTCAGCGAGGCGATGATGGCGCTGTCCGAGGAGCAGCGCGAGGTGCTTCATCTCGTCTGCGTCGAGGGGATGGGCTATGTCGAAACCGCGCGCATCCTTGATATCCCGCAGGGCACGGTGATGAGCAGGCTTTCGCGCGCCCGTCTGGCTCTGGCCGAAAAGCTGGGAATAAAATGACCGCTCGCGCGTATGAATCTTGGGCCCCGAAGTTGCGGGCAGGAAAAACCGATGCAGATCAGTGACGAAACCCTCATGGCGCTGGCCGATGACGAGCTGGACGCAGAAACGGCCCGCCGCGTGTCTCAGGCGGTCGCCGCCGATCCGGCACTGGCCGCGCGGCTGGCGCGCTTTACCGAAACCCGCCGCCTGCTGGCCGAAGCCGCGCAAGCCTCGCAGCCCGGCGCCCCGGCCAAGGATCCGCTGGCGGCAATGATCCGCGCCGGCATCAGCCGGCCCGCCACCCCGGCCACACCCGCGCCCGCCAACCTGAACCGCCGCCCGCTGCTTGCGGCGGCGGCCTCGATGGCGATCGCGGCCATCGGTCTGGGCTGGTGGGCCTGGTCGGATCACCAGCCGGGCGGGCTGTCGGTGCCGGAACTGGCAGCGCTTGACAGCCTGCCCTCGGGCGAAAGCCGGCCGCTGGAGGCGGGGGGCGAGCTGACCATGATCGCCTCGTTCCGGAGCTCGGCCGGGGCGCTTTGCCGTGAATTCGAGACGGCGCAGGGTGCGCAGGCCCGCATCGTTCTGGCCTGCCATGAAGACGGCGACTGGCGCGAGCGTTTCGCCGCCGTCACCGGGGACGCCACCGAAAGCGGGGCGGGTGGCTATCGGCCGGCCTCAGGCGAGGCTTCGGTCGACGAGGCGCTGGCCGGGCTTGGCGCCGGCGATCCGCTGACCCCCGAGGAAGAGGCCGCAGCCCTTGGCGGCGATCCGCCGAGCTGAGCGGCGGCGCGGGGAATAATCCCGCGCCCGGCGCGTATTCCTGACTTCGACAGATCAGGAGAGCGCAGATGCACGCCCTTGCCACCCCCATTCCCCGCCAATTTTCCCTGCCCGGACAGCGGGCGATCCTGACGCTGGCGCTGGCCGGCGCGCTTGGCTGGGCGATCCTCAGCCTGCCGCAAACGCTGGCATGGCCGGGCCGGGTCGCGCTGCTGGCGATGGCGCTGGCCGTGCTGGGCTGGACCCTGACCCGCCTGCCTGAATCGCTGGTCGCGCTGGCCGTGGTGCTGGGGCTGGTGCTGAGCGGGGTGCTGAGCGAAACCCAGCTTTTCGAGGCGCTTGGTCGCGAACTGGTCTGGCTGCTGCTGGCGGCCTTCGTCATCGCCGCCGTGATCAAGGACTCGGGCCTGACCCAGCGCATGGTCGCGCCGCTGCTGCGCCGGCAGCCGCGCTTTGCCGCCTTCGCGCTGGTGCTGACGCTGCTGATCGCGGCGACGGCCTTCGTGCTGCCCTCGACCTCGGGGCGGGCGGCGCTGCTTTTGCCGGTCTTTGTCGCGCTGGTTCCGGTCCTGCCGGATGCGCGCCTGCGCCGGCCGCTGGCGCTGATCTTTCCGACCGCGATCCTGCTCTCGGCGGGTGGCTCGCTGATCGGGGCGGGCGCGCATCTGCTGGCCGCCGAAAGCATCCGCGCCGCCACCGGGCTGCATCTGGGCTATGCGGCATGGGCCATGCTGGGCCTGCCCTTTGCGCTCTTGGCCAGCCTGACCGGCACGGCGCTGATCCTGCTGATCTTCGTGCCGCGGGGGTTGCACGGCGCCCGCCTTGGCATGGCCGAGGCCGGGCCGGTCCCGGCGCCGCAGCGCCGCCGCCAGCACCGCATCGCGCTGGTCCTTGGCATCATCGTCGCCATGTGGCTGAGCGCGGATCTGCATGGCGTCGGCATGGCCGCAACCGCGCTGATCGGCGCGCTGGTCCTGCTGACCCCGCCCTTTACCAGCCGCAAGAGCAAGGAGATCTTTCGCAGCGTCGATGTCGAGCTGCTGCTTTACATGACCGCGACCGTGCTGATGGCGCAGGCGATGACCACGACCGGCGCCGACCGCTGGCTGGCCGGGCTGACGCTGGAGAGCCTGCCCGAAAGCCTGCATGCCAGCCTGCCGGCGGTGGCGCTGCTGCTGGCGGCGGTTTCGGTCGCGGCGCATCTTTTCGTCACCTCGCGCTCGGCCCGGGCGGCGGTGCTGATCCCGGCGGTGGCGCTGCCTCTGGCGGGGCTGGGCCATGACGCGGCGTTGATGATCCTGATCGCGGTCATGGGCACGGGGTTCTGCCAGACCATGATGGCCTCGGCCAAGCCCGTTGCGATCTTTGCCGGGGCCGAGGGCGACAGCTTTACCCAGACCGACCTGTTCCGTCTGGCGCTGCCGCTGGCGCCCCTGGTCCTTGCGCTGCTGGTCGGGTTCGCGCTGATCGTCTGGCCGCAGCAACTGGCGCAGATGCGCGGACCCGATGCGCCGCAGACCCCGCCGCCCGCGATCTCCGTGGCACAGGCCAAGCC
>JAGPGI010000066.1 GCA_018056045.1 Paracoccus sp. (in: a-proteobacteria) | reverse complement strand
ACATCGAACCGATCGCCTTCCTGTTTCATGACCGGGTGCTGATTGATGCGACCGCGCCGGCGCGCGCCCTGCTCCATGCCCTGCCGGGCGACGGGGACTGGCAGCGCCTCAGCGCATGGCTGTCGATGCGCCTGCCCGATTCCGCGGCCCGGCTTGCCGAACTGGGCAGCGAGCCGCGGCTCGAGCTGAGCGAATCGGCGGGCGGGCGGAACCTGCGGCTTCTGGCCGAGGATCTGGGCGAGGGGGTCTTGCGCATCACCCTGACCGATCCCGATGCCGAGAATGCCGGGATTGTCGTCGATTCGCTGTCCTTCTCGGCGATGGAGCACGAGCTTGAGATCCTGCGCAGCACCATGGATCATTCGCCGATGCTGGCCTGGCGGCAGGACCGGCATGGCCATGTGACCTGGGCGAATTCTGCCTATCTGGATCTCGCCGAGGCGAAATCCGGGGGCGAGACGCTGTGGCCCCTGCCCCAGTTGATCGACGTATCGGCGCGCCCGGCGGCAGGCCCGGCCACCGGTGCCCCGCGGCGCGCGCAGCTTGAACATGACGGACATGTCCGCTGGTATGACTGCCACATGCACGAGGTTGCCGACCAGACCGTGGCCATCGCCCTGCCGGCCGATGCGGCGGTGCGTGCGGAGCGCAGCCTGCGCGAATTCGTGCAGACGCTGACCAAGACATTCGCCGACCTGCCGATCGGGCTGGCGATCTTTGACCGCGACCGCAACCTGCAACTGTTCAATCCGGCGCTGATCGACCTGACCGGCCTTGCGACCGGGTTTCTGACCGCGCGGCCGACGCTATACGCCTTTCTCGACCGCCTGCGCGAGGCGCGGATGGTGCCCGAACCCAAGGATTACCGCAGCTGGCGCAATCAGATGAATTCGCTCGAGGCGGCGGCGGCCTCGGGGCATCATGTCGAAATCTGGTCCCTGCCGGGCGGGCAGACCTATCGCGTTACCGGCCGGCCGCATCCCGATGGCGCGGTGGCGTTTCTGTTTGACGATATCACCTCGGAAATCTCGCTGACGCGCAAGTTCCGCGCCGATCTGTCGTTGGGCGCCGAGGTGCTGGACGCGCTTGAGGATGCGGTGGCGGTCTTCAGCTCGAATGGCGAGCTTTTGACCTCGAACCGGCGCTATGGCGAATTGTGGGACAGCGCCACGCATAGCACGCTGGACGATCATATCGCCGGCTGGCTCAAGACCGGCGGTCAAAGTCCCGGCCTGACCGCGCTGCGCGAGGCGCTGAACGCCGCGCTGCCCGATGAGCCGCTGCGCGGCGCCATGGCCGGTCCCGCCGGCGGGCTCATGTCCTGGGTGCTGCGGCCACTTTCGGGTGGCCGTTTTCTGGTCAGTTTCGCCGATGCCATGCCGGCGGCCGCCGCGCCACGGGCAGCGCAGGGCGAGGATGTGTCATCGCTGCGGCCGGACGATCTGTCCGTTCAGCGCGCGACGGGCTGAGCGCTCCGTGCGGCCAGGGATTGCCTTGGCGGCCGGATCGCGCTTCCCTGCGCCGCGAATGCGGCGGGCGCGGCTGAGGCGCGCAAGGCGGCGCTTGGATGGGGGCAGCAGATGGATGTGAACATATTGGCGGGGCGGCGGGTGCTCTTCGTCATGGCGATCGAGGCGGAATACGGCGCCGAGCTGCGGACCCGCATCCAGCCCTTGATGACCGGCATCGGCCCGGTCGAGGCGGCGGTTCAGCTGACCGCCGCACTGTCACGGCTGCAGATGCGCGGTGAATTGCCCGATCTGGTGGTGTCGCTGGGCTCGGCCGGGTCGCGCGTGCTGGAACAGGCGGCGGTCTATCAGGTCTCGGCGGTGGAATATCGCGACATGGATGCCTCGGCGCTGGGTTTTGCCCGGGGCGAGACGCCGCTTTCCGGCCTGCCCGTCCGGATCGAGCTGAGCCTGCAGATCCCCGGTATCCCGCATGCCTCGATCGCCACCGGCGGCAGCATCGTCAGCGGACGCGCCTATGATGAGATCAGCACCGATATGGTCGATATGGAGACATTCGCCGTCCTGCGTGCCTGCCAGCATTTCGGCCTGCCGCTGATCGGGCTGCGCGGCATTTCCGATGGCGCCGACGATCTGTCGCACCTGTCCGACTGGACGCAATATCTGCATCTGGTCGATGAGCGTCTGGCCTGGGCGGTCGATCAGCTTGAACAGGCGTTGAGCCAGGGCGAATTGCTGGCGTGACGCAAGGCCGGGGCCGGCGTCACGCGGGATTGGATGGCGCGGTCACTGATCGGGCGTCAGCATCATCCCGTCCGGCCAGCGCAGCGAGGTTTTCAGCGTGATGCTGCGCTCTTCGCCCGCGGCGATCTTGCCGTTCCAGACCAGCAGGCCGCGCTTGCCCTCGGGGTCGGTTTCATCCGGAGCGGGCTCGGCCGACCAGTCGATGCGCAGATCCTCCTGCCGCGAGACGGGCACCTGATCGATCACCCGCAGCGGCCATTCCTCGCCGGTCAGGTTGCGGATCGACAGAACCGCGGTTTCCGCGCGCTCGGAGGATTTCATGATGATGCCGCTGTCGCCCTCGGTCTCGTCGGGCAGGTGGCGTTCCAGCTTGATGCCGGTCAGCGGGCCGAAACCCAGCTTCATGTCCTCGCCCGCCGCCGTCAGCTCGAGCATGCCGCGCCCGACCAGCGCGCCATCGGCATAAAAGGTCGCGTCACCGGGCAGGATCACCGCGCCGGTCGAGTTCACCGTATCCGCAACCAGATAGGCGCTGTCATCGCGGCGGGGCACGGCCTCGGCGACGATTTCGGGGGTCAGGTCATGGGCATCCAGCGGCAGGCGCAGCGCGTCGGCACTGTCGCGAATATCGACCGGGGTCGGATAGTCGTAGATCACCGTCTCGCCCACCACCCCGGCGATGGCCGAGCCGACGACCACGGCTTCGACCTCGGTGACCGGCGCGGCATAAGCGTCTTCCTGCATCCGCTCGATGCTGTCGGCCGCGGGCGAGGCCGAGCGGCTGTAAAGCTTGCTGTCCTCATTGAAGACACGCATGAATTCCGGCGTCAGCTCGCTGGGCGCGGACTGATCCATCGGCCGCGCGGTCGACAGCGTCAGATGCACGCCGCGCCAGTCCTCGCCGGTGTTCTGGGTCACCGTCAAGCCGCGCTCCATGCGCAGCCGGCTATCCTTGCGCTGCAGGCTGAGGTCATAGACCGGCTGCCAGCTTGCCTGCCGCGTCAGCGAGGTGATGCGGATATCGGCCGGCGTCCCGGCACCCTGCACCGCGATGACCAGCGCGCCGGTCGGGGGTTCGGGCGCGCGCAGGGCTTCAAGGCGGGCGGTGGCGCGCTCCAGTTCCTCGGCCAGATCCTCGCTGGCCTTGTCGGCCTCCTCTGCCTCGGCCTCGGCGCGGACGATGGTCTGACGGGCTTCGGTCAACTGCGCGCGTGCAGAAGCGGTCAGGCTGGCGAAATCGCCGCTGGTGCCGTCGGATTCGGCGAGCTTCATCAGGAATTCGATCAGATCCTCGGCTGCCGCGCCACGGGCGCCGATCTCGGCCACGCGGGCGTCATGCTGGGCCAGCGCGGCCTTGATACGGCGGAATTCGTCCCGCGCGGCAAGGAATTCGGGGCTTTTCTCGGGGGTGGTGGGCGCGGCGCGGCTGTGTTGAAGGCTGACCGCGCCGATGGTGGCGCCGGTGCCGGTCACCCGCAGCGTGCCGGGGTCGATATCCATGGGAATGCCGGTCACCACCAGTTCATGCGCCCCCTGCGGCAGATCCAGCCTGAGGGTGCGGCTGACACCGGCGCCCCAGGGATAGACGGTGACCTGATCGATCCGCGCGGGGGTCTCGAACTGGTCGGCCAGCGCGGGGCTGGCGGCGAAAATGGCGGCGGAAATCAGCAGATGACGCATCGGAACCCCTCAATGAACGCGGAAACAAGGTCTGCGAGGGGCGGCTGAAAAGCAAGAGGGCGCCCCAAGGGACGCCCTCACAAGACCGTAGGGTCTGGCTCAGCCTTTTTTCAGGCAGCGATTGCCCAGCAGCTCGGCGATCTGGACCGCGTTCAGCGCCGCGCCCTTGCGCAGGTTGTCCGAGACGCACCACAGGTTCAGCGCGTTTTCCGCCGTCACGTCCTGACGGATGCGCGACACGAAAGTGGCGAAATCGCCCACGCATTCGACCGGGGTCGCGTAGCCGCCCGGCTCGCGCTTGTCGATCACCAGCACGCCCGGCGACTCGCGCAGGATGTCGCGGGCCTCGTCCTCGTCCAGAAAATCCTCGAACTCGACGTTGATCGCTTCCGAATGGCCGACAAAGACCGGCACCCGCACGCAGGTCGCGGTGACCTTGATCGAGGGGTCCATGATCTTTTTCGTCTCGGCCGCCATCTTCCATTCTTCCTTGGTGTCGCCACTGTCGAGGAAGACGTCGATCTGCGGGATCACGTTGAAGGCGATCTGCTTCTGGAACTTCTTGGGCTCGACCTCCTGGCCGGGCACATACATGCCCTTGGTCTGGTTCCACAATTCGTCCATGCCGTCCTTGCCCGCGCCCGAGACCGACTGATAGGTCGAGACGACGACGCGCTTGATGCGCGCGCGGTCATGCAGGGGCTTCAGCGCCACCACCATCTGCGCGGTCGAGCAGTTGGGGTTCGCGATGATCATCTTGTTGCGATAATCCTCGACCGCGTCCGGGTTCACCTCGGGCACAACCAGCGGGATCTGCGGATCATAGCGGTAAAGCGAGCTGTTATCGATGACCACGCAGCCCTGCGAGGCGGCGATGGGGGCATATTGCTTGGTCGCGTCCGAGCCGATGGCGAACAGCGCGATGTCATAGCCGGTAAAGTCGAAACCCTCGATATCCTTGGTCTTCAGGGTCTTGTCGCCATAGCTGACCTCAGTGCCAAGGCTCCGGCGCGAAGCCAGAGCAACAACCTCATCGGCAGGGAACTCGCGCTCGGCGAGTATGTTCAGCATTTCACGGCCCACGTTCCCCGTGGCGCCGGCGACAACGACCTTGTAGCCCATTGGGGGTCTCCTGATATAAAGGACAGCGCGATATAGGGCAGGATCGCGGAAAGCGAAAGCAACATATCGGCGATTTGACAGGTATATTGGCGATTTATCGTCATTATGACGATAGTTATGTCGATCTGCCTGCGCCGTGGCTGGCCGGAATGGCAGTTGCCAGTGGCGCGTGGCTGGCGCAGTCTTTGTCGGCGGGGGTTGCACGGGGGACGGCGCGTGATGGTGGGGCGAAATCTGGTTCAGGTTCTTGCCATGCGGCTGCCGATTCTGCAGGCGCCGATGGCAGGCACGTCGACACCGGCCATGGCGGCGGCGGTATCCGAGGCGGGCGGTCTGGGCGCGCTGGGACTGGGCGCGGCCACGGTCGAGGCGGCGGGCAAGGCCATCCGCGAGACGCAGGAACTGACCCGGCGGCCCTTCAACGTGAATTTCTTTTGCCATGCGCCGCGCCCGCCCGACCCGGCCGGCGATCTGGGCTGGATCGAACGCGCGGCGCCGCTATTTGCCGGCTTTGGTGCCGTTCCACCCACTGAACTGACGGATATCTATGACAGTTTCCGCAGCCATGACGGGTTTCTGGATCTGGTGCTGGCGCTGCGCCCGCGCGTCGTCAGCTTTCATTTCGGCCTGCCACATCCGCATCAGATCGCGGCGATGCGGGCGGCGGGGCTGGTCCTGCTGGCCAGCGCCACTTCGCTGGACGAAGCGCGCCAGATCCGCGAGGCCGGGCTGGACGCCGTCATCGCCCAAGGCTGGGAGGCCGGGGGCCATCGCGGGGTTTTCGATCCCGCCGCGCCCGATGCCCGGCTGTCGACCGAGGATCTGACCCGCGCGTTGGTGCGCGAGATTCCCCTGCCCGTCATCGCGGCCGGCGGGCTTATGGACGGGGGGGACATCCGTCGGGCGCTGTCCTGGGGCGCGCAGGCGGCGCAATTGGGCACGGCCTTTGTCGGCTGCCCGGAAAGCGCGGCCGACGCGGCCTATCGCGCGCGACTGTCGCAGGGGGGCGAGACGGTGATGACGCCGGTGATTTCCGGCCGGCCGGCGCGCTGTCTGTCGAACGGTTTTACCGATTGGGGTGCCGGGATCGCGGCGGATGCGGTGGCCGCCTATCCCCGCGCCTATGATCTGGGCAAGGCGCTGAACATGGCCGCCAAGGCGGCGGGACAGACAGGATATGGCGCGCAATGGTCGGGCATGGGGGCCGCGCGCGCCCGCGCGATGCCGGTGGACCGGCTGATGGCGGCCTTGGCCGATGAGCTTGGCGCGGCCCGATCCGCGCCTTAGCCGCGGTTCAGATGCAGGCGCGGATCGGCATGGATCAGGGCGTCGGCCCATGCCGCCTCGGCGTCGAAATCATGGGGGACCTGATCGGCGGTCCGCCGGCCCGACAGGCTTTGACTGGCGAAAAAGTCGAACCCGTAAAGGTCCAGCCGCGTCATCTCGGAACGCGCCAGCAGGTCGATCAGCATCGCGCCGGTGGTGGGCGGCGCCGCCAGCCTGAGCTTCAGCGCCTGATAATCGGGCTGCGGATGCAGATAAAAGCCGGGGCTGGTCGCGGTCTGCCAGTCCAGCCGCTTGCGCTTGGGCGACATCCACAAGACGCGACCGGGGTTGATGCGGGTGCGGTCGGAATCGCCCAGCCGGACTGCCAGTCCCAGCCAGTCGGTGCGGGTGCCGTGGCTGGTCGCGGCCGGCATCGGCGCGCGGTTGATGCGGATGACCAGATCGGCGGCGTCGATTTCCGCGCCATGCTCGGATTCCGTCAGCGCGCGGGCATTGCCGATCAGGGCGATGCGCTTGCCCGCCAGATCCGCGAGGATTTCGGATTGAGGCACCGAGAGGCATTGCAGCGCGGTCTCGTCGCGCAGGGTGCGGGCGATCAGAAAGCCAAGGCGGGTCACGCCAGCAGCTTCCGATAGACCTCGACAATGGCGCGGGCCTCGCCCTCGATGGCGTGGTTGGTTGCGACATGCTCGCGGGCGGCGCGGCCGGCGGTCTCGCGCCCGGCATCGTCGTCCAGCCAGCGTGCCAGCGCGGCGGTCAGGGCGTCGGCGTCGTCGCGGGGCACAAGACTGCCGGTTTCCCCGTTGCGGATCAGGGTTTCATAGGCGCCGACGCGGGCGGCGACGGTCGGAACGCCGCAGGCCATGGCCTCAAGCGGCGTCAGGCCAAAGCCCTCCCATCGCGCGGGGGCGGCAAACAGGTCCAGCGCCTGATAGGTGCGCACCACCTGATCCCACGGGATTTCGCCAAGGAAACGGATGCGGTCCGAGAGGCCGGCTGCGGCGATCCTTGCCTGCAGATCGTCAAAGAACTGCTGGTTGTCCTGAGTGACGCGGCCGGTAAAGACCAGTTTCGCGCGAGGCCGGTCGGGGAACAGGCGCAGGGCGGATTCGACCAGCAGATCGACGCCTTTCTGGGCGCGGACGCGGCCAAAGCAGCCGATGACGATGTCATCGGGCTGATAGCCCAGCTCGGTCCGCAGCGCGGCGCGGTCGGCGGCGGGGTGAAAGACGCCCAGATCGACCCCGTGCAGGATGACCGTCGCCGGGCGCTCAAGATAGCTTGCGGCCTGCGGCGAGGTGGCGATCAGCGCGTCCTGCTGGCGCACCAGCCAGCGGGTAAAACCGGTATGGCGGCGCTGCGCGGCCGAGGTGAACAGCAGCCGATACCGCCGCCGTAGCACGCGGCGCAGGATCAGCCCCAGCGCCATTTCGGTATTGCGCCGCGCGTGCCAGACCCGCCAGCGGTCGCGCGGCAGCTTCGCCGCGCGGGTCAGCGGGATATGCGGCAGTTCGGGTGGCAGGCCGGGGCCGGTGGTGGTGATGCCGATCATCCGCGCCTGCACCGGGATCAGCCGCACCACGGTTGCCGTCACGCCCGAAAGGCGGCGCTTCAGGTTTGGTGCGACGACCTCGATCTGGTCGGCGGAGGGATCAGGCATCGGGGGTCTCGGGCGTCAGGAAATACAGCACGAACCCCACCGTAAGCGGAATCAGGAAAAAGAGGAACAGGGTCGAATAGGCCTCGGGCGGGGGACCGCCGGCGCTGGCCGCGCGATAGATCGGACGCGAGGCGAATTGCAGCACCGCCGCCCCGCCGATCGAGAACATGTTGAGGAAGGTGACCCCCCTTCCCACAAGATGCGGTGGCAAAAAGGCGCGGCCATGGGCCAGAACCACGGTAAACGAGGCGCCCGCCAGCCCGATCAGCGCCAGCATCGTGATCGCGGGAATGACGCCGGCATCGGGCGCCAGCCACAGTCCGGCCATGACCAGCACCGCCATGCCGTTGACGATCAGCGCCAGCCGCCGGACCGAGCCGGCCAGCCGCGTCGCCGGGCCGACCAGAAAGCTGCCCATGACCATCGCCAGCCCCATCGCCAGCGTGGCATAGCCGATCAGGGTTTCGGAGGCGCCATAGACCTCGGCCATGTAGGGGCCGGCCCACAACCCGCGAATGGAGGCAGAGGCGGCGTAATTCACCGAAAACATCGGCAGGATGAACCACAGCGCCCGCAGCCGCAGGATCTCGGCCAGGGACCCGCGCGGGCCGGTGCTGCCCAGCCGCTCGGGGTCGCGCACGAAGATCAGGATGGCGATGGCGACCGCCAGCGTCGCGCCGGCCAGCACCCAGAGCGTCGGCCGCCAGCCGATGGCCGAGATCACCCAGACCAGCGGCGAGGCGCCAAGGATATTGCCCAGCGAACCAAAGCCCACCACCGCGCCGGTCAGCGCCCCGAAGGCCGAGGCCGGATAGTTCCGCGCAAAGATATACGAGCTGCCCATCAGTGCCGGCGCGCAGCCGATCCCCATCAGCGTCATCGCGACATGCAGATGCCATGGCGCCTGCGCCAGGGCAAAGACCGCCGCCCCGCCCGCGCCGCCAAGCGCCAGCAGGGTCGAAACCGTGCGGCGCGGCCCGATCCGGTCGAGCGCGGTTCCAATGGGTAATTGCATGGCGGCAAAGGCAAAGAACCAAAGCCCCGACGAAATCGCCAGATCGTCCGGGCCCGCGCCCAGTTCGGCCTGAAGCACCGGCGTCAGCACGGCCAGAAATGCGCGGTAGAACTGACTGAGCGTATAGGCCAGAATCAGGCTGACGATCCCCGCCGAGAGCAAGGCGCGCATGCGATCCCCTTGTGACATCAGGTTGCGCCGAGGTTTGTCCATTCCCGGCGATGAAACAATCCCTTAGCTGCGTCCCATCAGGACCGCCAGCCACAGTGCCAGTTGCGAGACCCGCCCTTGCCGGAAAAACCCGCCGCGCCGCATGGCTTGGACGCGGGTCGCAAGCCCCCCCTGCAGCCCGGCGAAATCCTGCAAAAGCGCGCGGTTTTCCGGGGTCAGGCGATGGTGCGACGCTTGCAGGGCGGCCAGGTTGGTGCGGCTCCAGCCGCGATAGGTGCCATTGAGCATCCGCCGCAACCCGCCCAGACGCGAGCGCAGCCGCTGATTGGCGCCCACCAGATTGGCGTCATGCTGGCGATAATGCAGCGAGGGGATCGGATCATAGATCACCAGCCCGCCGGCCCCGGAAATCAGCTGATAGATCCACCAGTCATGCATGACGACCGGCCCGGCCTCGGCATGGGCGGCGGCGACCAGATCATAGGCCGGGCGGTTCAGCATCAAGGTATTGCCCTGCACGAGGTTCTGCATCAGCGCATGGCGAAACGATGGCGGATGGCGCGGAATGGGCGACAGCGACAACTCGCGCAGATCGGCATCGCAATTGACGACGCGGCTGCACCAGAGCGCGGGCCGGTCAACAGGCAGGGCGGCAATGCCAAGGGCCAGCTTGCCCTCATCCCAGACATCGTCCTGATCGCAGAAGGCGACATGGGTGGCGTCCGCCGCGACATGGCCCAGCAGCGCACGGAAATTCTCTGCTGCGCCCTGACGCGGGCCGGGCAGGACCCGGACCTGACCGGGGTTCAGCCCGGCTGCGAATGCCTCGATCAGCGCGGCGCTGCCATCGGTCGAGCCGTCATCCCCGGCAATCAGCGTCCAGTCGGCATGGGTTTGTCCGGCCAGGCTTTTCAGCTGCGCCGGCAGATATTCACGGCCCTGATATACTGCCATCAGAATGGCGACATGCGCCTGATCGGCCATTCCCTGCCCCGGTTGGTCGGCGGCTTTGGCCCGCCCTCATCGCC
>JAGPGI010000065.1 GCA_018056045.1 Paracoccus sp. (in: a-proteobacteria) | reverse complement strand
CTTGGCGGCGTTTTCGATCAGCGTCGGGTTCACGCCCTCGCCGACCATGCGGATGCCTTCGTTCAGATAGGGGATGATGCAGCGATTGGCGTAGAAGAAGCGCGCATCATTGACCACGATCGGGGTCTTGCGGATCTGGCGGACGAAATCCAGCGCCTTGGCGACGGCGCGGGGGCCGGTCGCCTTGCCCTTGATGATTTCGACCAGCAGCATCTTGTCGACCGGGCTGAAGAAATGGATGCCGATGAACTGTTCGGGCCGGGTGCTGGCGCGGGCCAGATCGCTGATCGGCAGGGTCGAGGTGTTGGTGGCAAAAATCGCGTCCGCGGGGATCGCGGCCTCGGCCTTTTTCGTGACCTCGGCCTTGACGGCGGGGTCCTCGAATACCGCCTCGACGATCAGGTCGCAGCCGGCAAGGGCCGCGTAATCGGTCGTGGGGGTGATGCGGGCAAGCACCTCGGTCTTTTTCTCTTCGGTGGATTTGCGGCGGCTGATCGCCTTGTCCAGAAGTCCGGTCGAATAGGCCTTGCCGCGTTCGGCGGCATCCTGCGCCGCGTCGATCAGCACCACCTCGATCCCGGCCATGGCGCTGACATAGGCGATGCCCGCGCCCATCATGCCGGCGCCAAGGATGCCGAGTTTTTTCACGCTCTGGTCAGGGGCCTCGGGGCGGTTCGCGCCCTTTTCCAGCGCCTCCTTGTTGATGAAGAGGCTGCGGATCATCGCGGTCGAGCTGGGGTTCAGCAGCACATTGGTAAACCAGCGCGCCTCGATTTTCAGCGCCGTGTCGAAGGGCACCAAGGCGCCCTCATAGACCGCGCTCAGCAGGGCTTTCGCCGCCGGATAGACACCCATGGTCTTGCCATGGACCATCGCGCTGGCGCCCACGAAGGTCATGAAGCCTGCCGGGTGATAGGGCTCGCCGCCGGGCATCTTGTAGCCCTTGGCGTCCCAGGGTTTCACCAGATCGGCGTCGGTCGCTTTCAGCACCCAGTCGCGGGCCGCCGCCACCGGGTCGGCCACGACCTCGTCGATCAGGCCGGCGGCCTTGGCTTTCGCGGGGTCGGACAGCTTGCCCTCCAGCAGGAAGGGGGCCGCGCCCATGGCGCCCAGCTTGCGCACAAGGCGGGTGGTGCCGCCCGCGCCGGGGAAGATGCCGACCATGATTTCGGGCAGGCCGATCTTGGCCTTGGGGTTTTCTGCGGCAAAGATGCGATGCGTGGACAAAGGCAGTTCCAGCCCGATCCCCAATGCGGTGCCGGGCAGGGCGGTGGCGATGGGCTTGCCGCCTTTCTTGGTCTTGAAGTCCATGCCCGCGAGTTCGATCTTGCGCAGCAGGCTGTGCAGCGTCATCACGCCGTCGAACACGCCCTGAGCGCCGCCCTGCTTCATGCCGGCGATGACGTTCAGATCCATCCCGCCGGCGAAGTCTTTCTTGCCTGAGGTGATGACGATGCCCTTGACGGTTGTGTCCGCCAGCGCGTCGTCGATCAGGGTGTTCAGAGTTGCCGCGCCATCCAGTGACAGCACGTTCATCGACTTGCCGGGCACGTCCCAGGTGATGATCGCGACGCCGTCGGCGTCTTTCTTCATGGTGAAATCGGTCATGTTCCTGCCCCTTACACGCGCTCGATGATGGTCGCCGCGCCCATGCCGGACGCGATGCACAGCGTGGCCAGACCCACGTTCTTGTCCTGACGCTCCAGCTCGTCCAAGAGCGTGCCGATGATGATGGCGCCGGTGGCCCCCAGCGGGTGGCCAAGCGCGATCGAGCCGCCATTGACATTGACCAGCGCCGGATCGACCTGGAAAGCCTGCATGAAGCGCAAAACGACCGAGGCAAAGGCCTCGTTCACCTCGAACAGGTCGATGTCGCCGATGGACATGCCGCTGTCTTTCAGGATCTTTTCCGTCACCGGCACCGGGCCGGTCAGCATGATCGTCGGATCGGTGCCGATCTTGGCGGTGGCGCGGATGCGGGCGCGGGGCTTGAGGCCATAAGCCTTGCCGAATTCGGCGTTCCCGATCAGCACGGCGCCGGCACCATCGACGATGCCCGACGAGTTCCCGGCATGGTGGATATGCTCGATATGCGACAGATGCGGGTATTTCAGCATTGCCACCTTGTCGAAACCGGGCATCATCTCGCCCATGTCCTTGAAGCTGGCTTTCAGCTTGGCAAGGTCTTCGACCGTGGTGCCGGGGCGCATGTATTCGTCGCGGTCAAGGATAATCAGCCCGTTCTGGTCGCGAACCGGCACGATGGATTTGGCGAAGCGGTTCTCGGCCCATGCGACTGCGGCGCGGCGCTGGGATTCGACGGCCAGCGCATCGGCCTGTTCGCGGGTAAAGCCGTATTCGGTGGCGATGATGTCGGCGCTGATGCCCTGCGGGACGAAATAGGTCGGAAATGTCAGGCTGGGATCGACGGCGATGGCGGCGCCGTCGCTGCCCATGGCCACGCGGCCCATCATCTCGACCCCGCCGGCGATATATGCCTGACCGGCGCCGCCCTTGACCTGATTGGCGGCCAGGTTCACGGCCTCCATGCCGCTGGCGCAAAAGCGGTTGATCGCCAGACCCGGGATCGACTCGTCCAGATCCGATTCCAGCACGGCCGAGCGGGCAAGGCAGCCGCCCTGTTCCTTGACCTGGGTGACATTGCCCCAGATCACGTCCTCGACGGCGTGGCCCTCCAGGCCGTTGCGTTCCTTGACGGCGTTCAGAAGCCGCGCCGACAGCGCGACCGAGGTGACCTCGTGCAGGCTGCCATCGGGGCGGCCCTTGCCGCGCGGGGTGCGGGCGGCGTCATAGATATAGGCTTCGGTCATGCGTCCTCCTTCGTTGCCCGGTCCGACGGGTTGCCGGGCATCAGATCATAGGGATGTTTCCAACCGGGCAGGGCGGCGATGCCGTCCAGCCAGCGGTCGATATGGGGCCATTCGGCGCGGTCGAAACCGAAGGGCTCGGGGTAAAACAGGTAACCGCAGCAGGCGAAATCGGCGACGGTGGGACTGCTGTCGGCCACCCAGTCGCGACTGGCCAGATGGTCATCCAGCACCTTGTAAGTGGCGCGCAGGCGCGATTGCTGAAAGCCGATCACCTCTTGCGAGCGCTTGGCCGGGGGCAGGAAATTCGCCAGAAACCGCGCGGATCCCGCCTGACCCGACAGCTTGTGATTGTCAAACATGAGCCAGCGCAGAACCTCGTTGCGGTCGCGGCCAAGGAACTTTCCCGTCCGTTCGGCGACATGCAGCTGGATCACCGCCGACTGGGTCAGGGTCAGATCCCCTTCACGAAAGACCGGCACCTCGCCCATTTCGTTCAGTGTGCGGAACTCGGGGCTGCGGGCCTCGCCGTTGAAGAAGTCGACATAGACCGGCCGCCAGTCGTAACCGGCCAGTTCCATGGTCAGCGCCGCCTTGTAGGCATTGCCGCTTTCGCCAAAGCACCAGAGTTGTGCGGTCATGGGTTCCTCCTGCCTCGTCCAGCCGGGGGCTGCGCGCCCCCGGACCCCCCGGGATATTTTCATAAAGAAGAATGAGCCTTGTTAACGCTTGCGCAACCTTTCGCCTTCTATCCTGACGGCGCGGTACAGGCTGGGAAGCCGATGACCGCTGAAGGAGAAAGCCCCGCGTCATGCCACTGATGCCGATGGCCGCGTATGAGGCGGGGCCGCCCCTTCTTCTTCATTCAAATATCCCCGCCGGAGGCATCCGGCCATGCCAGCGGGGACAAGGGTTCAGAACCGGTCGGCGTCCAGCGCCATCACCGGGGCCGCGCCGCTTTGGATACGGGCCAGATGCATGGCGGTCGCCGGCAGTTGCCGCGCCATGTAATAGCGCCCGGTCGCCAGCTTCGTCTCGTAGAACTGGCGATCGCCCCGGCCCTCGGCCAGCGCCTTGCTGGCGGCGGCGGCCATGCGGGTCCACATCAGCCCAAGCGCGACATGCCCGAACAGATGCATGAAGTCATAGGAGCCCGACAGCGCCGCGTTCGGATCCTTCATGCCCTGCTGCATGAAATACATCCCCGCCGCCTGCAGGTCCTTTGACGCGGCTTTCAGCGGCTCGAGGAAGTCGGCCTTTAGCGCCGCGTCGTCCTCATGCGCCTTGATCTCGGCCTTGATCATCTCGAAGAAGGCCATGATCGGCTTGCCGCCCTCGGCCGCGAGTTTGCGGCCCACGAGGTCCAGCGCCTGCACGCCATTCGCGCCCTCGTAGATCATGGTGATGCGGGTGTCGCGCACGAATTGCGACATGCCCTGTTCCTCGATATAGCCGTGGCCGCCAAAGACCTGCTGGGCCTGCACCGCGGATTCGAAACCCTTGTCGGTCAGGAAGCCCTTGATCACCGGCGTCAGCAGCGAGATCAGGTCGTCCGCCGCCTTGTCCTCGACCAGATGCGCGCGGTCGATCAGGTTGGCGCCCCAGAAGGCAAGCGCGCGCGCCCCTTCAAGGAAGCTTTTCTGATCCATCAGATTGCGGCGGATATCGGGATGTACGATCAGCGGATCGGCCGGCCCCGAAGGGTTGGCCTCGCCGGTCACCGCGCGGCCCTGAAGGCGCTCGCGGGCATAGGTGACGGCGTTCTGATAGGCGGCCTCGGCCACCGCATAGCCCTGCAGGCCGACGCCGAGGCGGGCCTCGTTCATCATGGTGAACATGGCGCGCATGCCCTTGTGCAGGTCGCCCAGGAGCCAGCCTTTGGCGCCGTCATAGTTCATCACGCAGGTCGAATTGCCGTGGATGCCCATCTTTTCTTCAAGATTGCCGACGCTGACCGCGTTGCGCGCGCCAAGGCTGCCGTCATCGTTGATCAGGAATTTCGGCACGATGAAGAGCGAGATGCCCTTGGTGCTTTCGCCGCCGCCCGGGGCCTTGGCCAGCACCAGATGGATGACGTTTTCCGACATGTCGTGATCGCCGGCCGAGATGAAGATCTTTTGCCCGGTGATCAGATAGCTGCCGTCATCCTGCGGTTCGGCCTTGGTGCGCAGCATGCCCAGATCGGTGCCGGCATGCGGCTCGGTCAGGTTCATGGTGCCGGTCCATTCGCAGCTGACCATCTTGGGCAGATAGGTTGCCTTCTGCTCGTCGGTGCCATGGGCGTGGATCGCCGAATAGGCGCCATGGGTCAGGCCCTGATACATGGTGAATGCCATGTTCGAGGCCGAGAACATCTCGCCGGCGGCAAGGCCCACGACATAGGGCATGCCCTGACCGCCATATTCCGGGTCGCAATCCAGTGCCGTCCAGCCGCCTTCGCGCATCTGGTCAAAGGCCGCCAGAAACCCTGTCGGTGTCCGCACGACGCCGTTTTCCAGCGTGCAGCCCTCGCGGTCGCCGACGCCATTCAGCGGCGCCAGCACCTCGGAGGCGATCTTGCCGGCCGCGTCCAGAATGGCTGCGGTGAAGTCGGGCTCGAGGTCGGCGTAACCGGGAAGATCCTGCTTGGAGATCTCGAGAACGTCATGCAGCACGAATTGCATGTCGCGGATGGGTGCGGCGTAGGTGGTCATCTTTCCTCCCCGGAAGGATCTGCGTTTTTTGTCAGCTGTCGTGTTTCAGCAGCCGCAACTGGCTGTCGCCCTCGGCGATCTGCTGGCGCAGATCGACAATGGCGCCGCCCAGCTCGGCGTGCTGGCGTTCCATGTCGGCCAACCGCTCGCGGGCGGTGACCAGAATGGCTTCGGTCTGGGTGATGTTGCGCTCGGCCGGATCGTAAAGTTCCAGCAGCTGGCGGATCTGTTCCAGCGAAAAGCCGAAGCGCTTGCCGCGCAGGATCAGTTTGAGCCGGGCGCGGTCGGTGCGGTTGTAAAGCCGGTGCTGGCCACGCCGCAACGGAAACAGCAGCTCGCGCGCTTCGTAAAAGCGCAGGGTGCGCGGCGTCACATCAAATGCGTCGCACATCTGCCGGATGGTCATCAAGTCGGCGCTCATGGCCGATACCCTCCCAAACCACGTTCACTTGCCAGTCAATATAGGCAAAGTTGACGTTCGCGTAAGGGGGGACGTCGCGTCAGACTATGCCATGATCGAAAATATACACAAAATTCAACACTTTCTGTGTCAGCCTGTCTTTTGGCCGGAATCTGTGCCCATCTGTTCGACCAGACGGGCGGTCTCGTCGCGCAGCGCGCGCAGGTCGCATATCGAGCTTTCCAGCTCCTGCCTTTGCTGGTCCAGCAGCTCAAGCTGGCGGTTGGCCAGGTCGATCCAGACACGATATTGTTCGAGCGTGCCCTTCTCGCCATAGATCATCAGCCATTGCCGGATGTCCTCAAGCGAAAAGCCGAAACGGCGTCCGCGCAGGATCAGCTTCATCCGGGCCACCTCGCGCGCGCCGTAAAAGCGGGCACGGCCTTCCTTTCGGGGGCTGAGCAACTCGATATATTCGTAATAACGTAAAGTCCGGGGCGTGACGTCGAAACGGGCACACATATCTTTAAAACTGATGTATTCGCTATCGGGCATCGGAAATCTCTGTGGTCGGATGCGCATGAAGGCAACCGTAGCGTGCCGGCGAATCAAACTCAACCTCTGGTGCGGGCTTGTCAGCCGGGGGGCGGCTGATAGCATGCCCGGGCACGAACGGGGGCTTGGCAAAGACAGATGACAGGGCAGTCAACAGACGAGCAGCGCGAACAGCGCAAGCGCATCGCGCGCCAATTCATCGAGGCGATCCCGCATGCGCGGGCGCTTGGCATGGTGCTTGAGGATATCGGCCCCGAGGGGGCGGTGATCTCGCTGCCGTGGAGTGCCGAACTGGTCGGCGATCCGCGCAGTGGCGTGATCCATGGCGGCGTCGTCTCGGCGCTGATGGACACCTGCAGCGGCGCGGCGGTGATGGCGCATCCGGTCGGGCCGCGCTCGACCGCGACCATCGACCTGCGCATCGACTACATGCGCGGCGCCACCCCCGGACAGGCGATCCGCGCCCGCGCCGAATGCTATCACGTCACCCGCTCGGTCGCCTTCGTGCGCGCCGTGGCGATGGACGAGGACGAAACCCGCCCCGTGGCCTCGGCCACCGGCGCCTTTACGCTCGAGCGCTGACATGGCCCCCCGCAACGAACCCCTTGCCGCGATCAAGTCGCGCCGCAACAACGCGCTGAATGCACTGGTCTTGGGCGTGCCCTATATCCGCTGGCTGGGCATCGTCTTTGACCGCCGCGGCGACGAGCTGACCGCCGTGCTGCCCTTTGACGAAAAGCTGATCGGCAATCCGCTGCTGCCGGCGATCCATGGCGGGGTGACGGCGGCGTTTCTTGAGGTCACCTGCATGGTCGAGCTGACCTGGACCGCGATCTGGGAGGATATGGAGGAAGGCCGCATCGCCCCCGATGCCTCGGTCCCCGAAAGCTTGCCGCGCCTGCCCAAGACCATCGACTTTACCGTCGATTACCTGCGCTCGGGCCTGCCGCGCGACGCCTATGCGCGGGCGCGGGTGGTGCGGTCCGGGCGGCGCTATGCCAGCGTCCATGTCGAGGCCTGGCAGGACCAGCGCACCAAGCTGTTCGCGCAGGCGACCGGGCATTTCCTGATGCCGCAGGATGGCTGAGGCGGCTGCCGCAGCGGCGGGGCAGGGGCGCGAGATCAGCCATCGCCGCGTGCTGGCCATCGCGCTGCCCATCGTGCTGTCGAACGCCACGATCCCGATTCTGGGCGCGGTCGATACCGGCGTCGTCGGCCAGCTTGGCCAGCCCGAGCCGATTGGCGCGGTCGGGATCGGCGCGGTGATCCTTGCCTCGATCTACTGGATTTTCGGATTTCTGCGCATGGGCACTTCGGGGCTGGTGGCGCAGTCCCATGGCGCCGGCGATGCGGGCGAGGCGGGCGCGCATCTGACCCGGGCGCTGGGGATCGGGCTGGCGGCGGGGCTGGCGCTGATCCTGCTGCATGTGCCGATCTTTGCCGGGGCCTTTCGGCTGGCGCCTGCCTCGCCCGAGGTCGAGACGCTGGCCCGGCAATATCTGGCGATCCGCATCTGGGGTGCGCCCGCCACCATCGCGCTTTACGCCATCACCGGCTGGCTGATCGCCATCGAGCGCACGCGGGCGGTGCTGGTGCTGCAATTGCTGATGAACGGGCTGAACGTGGCGCTGGACCTGTGGTTCGTGCTGGGCCTTGGCTGGGGCGTCGGCGGCGTGGCGCTGGCGACGCTGATCGCGGAATGGTCGGGGCTGGTGCTGGGGCTGATCTTTGCCCGTCACGCCCTGCATGCGGCCTTGCGGCAGGGGCGGATCTGGGCGCGCGAACGGCTGGCAGAGCTGGTGCGTGTGAATGGCGATATCATGATCCGCTCGGTGCTGTTGCAGGGCGCATTCACCAGCTTCCTGTTTCTGGGCGCGGCGCAGGGCGATGTGACGCTGGCTGCCAATCAGGTGCTGCTGCAATTTCTCAACATTGTCGCCTATGGTCTTGATGGGTTTGCCTTTGCCGCTGAATCGCTGGTCGGGCAGGCGGTCGGCGCGCGCCGGCCCGAGCGGCTTCGCCGCGCGGTCACCGTCACCACGCAATGGGGCGTGGCGGGGGCGGCGCTGCTGTCGGCGGCATTCGCGCTTGCGGGGCCGGCGATCATCGATCTGCTGACCACCTCCGAGGCTGTGCGGGCCGAGGCGCGGCTTTACCTGCCATGGCTGGTCGCGGCGCCGCTGATCGGCATTGCCTCATGGATGCTGGACGGCATCTTCATCGGCGCCACCCGCACTCGCGAGATGCGCAATGCCATGCTGGTTTCGGTCGCGGCCTATGCGGTGTTGGTCACGCTGCTGCCGATGGGCTTTGGCAATCACGGGCTATGGGCGGCACTGATGGGGCTGAACGCGCTGCGCGGCTTCACCATGTGGCGGCTCTATCCGCGGGTGGCGCAGGCCGCTGCCTGAATGCTCAGGCGCAGCCCAGAGTCCGCCGGGATGCGCGTGGTGTCGGATCAGATGGGGCCTTGATCACCTGGACCGGACCCCATGGGGCCGGATCACATCTCGTCGACGATCTGCTGTCGGGCGACGGCGCGCAGCTCGACCATCTTGGCGCGGATCGCGCCGGCCTCGGCGAAATCGGCAAGGTCATGGACCAGCTTGCGATAGACGTCCTCATCGCCCGGCTCGTCGAAATCCGAGGCCACCATGGTCAGGGCATAGGAGCGGGCATCATCGCCCTTTTTGCCCAGAAGGCCGGCCGCCCATTCGCCCAGCAGGCGGTTGCGCCTTGCCTCGGCCTTGAAGTTCAACTCAGCATCATGGGCGAATTTCGCCTCCTGCGCGCGCTCGCGGTCATCAAAGGTGGTCATGGCAACCTCCGCCTTGGGTGTTTCCTGATTATACAACAGGATATGCCCAGCCGCACGTCGCATCGCAAGCCTGTATCGCAGGAACTGGTTTCCGCAGGCTTACCGGCGCACTTCTTGCGCCCCGTATTGCCCCGGACCCCGTTTCTGGCCTATAGGCCGATTAAGACAAGAGGTCACCTTGCAGACGGGAGACGCGCAGCATGGCACCACGGCGCAAGAAAATCTACGAAGGCAAGGCCAAGATCCTTTACGAAGGCACCGAGCCGGGCACCCTGATCCAGTATTTCAAGGATGACGCGACTGCCTTCAACGCCCAGAAAAAGGCGACAATCGAGGGCAAGGGCGTGCTGAACAACCGCCTGTCCGAGTTCTTCATGACCGGGCTGACCAATATCGGTGTGCCGAACCACTTCATCCGCCGCATCAACATGCGCGAGCAGCTGATCCGTCAGGTCGAGATCATCCCGCTGGAAGTGATCGTCCGCAATTTCGCCGCCGGCTCGATCGCCAAGCGGCTGGGCATGGAGGAGGGCACGCCCCTGCCGCGCCCGATCGTCGAATACAGCTTCAAGAACGACGAGCTGGGCGACCCCTTCGTCTCCGAGGAATATGTCATCGCATTCGGCTGGGCCAGCCAGCAGGATCTGGACGATATCGTGTCGCTGGCCCTGCGGGTGAACGATTTCCTCGCGGGTGTGTTCTTTGGCGTCGGCATCAAGCTGATCGACTTCAAGATCGAGATCGGCCGCATCTGGGACGGCGATTTCATGCGTCTGGTCGTCGCCGACGAGATCAGCCCGGATTCCTGCCGGCTCTGGGACGTCAAGACCGGCCAGAAGCTGGACAAGGACGTGTTCCGCCGCGATCTGGGCAGCCTGACCGATGCCTATACC
>JAGPGI010000405.1 GCA_018056045.1 Paracoccus sp. (in: a-proteobacteria) | reverse complement strand
CCGTCTTCACTGCCACATTCGTGCCGGCCATCGCCTTTTACGACGGGCTTCTGGGGCCGGGCACGGGGGCGTTCTTCATGCTGGGTTTCGTCATGCTGGCGGGCTACGGCATCCTCAAGGCCACGGCACATACGAAACTGCTGAACTTTGCCTCGAATCTCGGCGGGTTGGTGGCCTTCGCGGTGGTCGCAAAGCCGCTTTGGGTGCTTGGCGGCGCCATGGCCATCGCCCAGATCGCGGGCGCGCTTCTGGGTGCAAGGCTGGCCATGCGGATCGGCGCGCGGGTGATCAAGCCGCTTTTGGTCATCACCTCGAGCGCGCTGGCGCTGCGGCTGATCTGGCAGCTTCTTTGACCCGTCCTACAGGGGAAAGCCGCTGGCCCGGCGCAGCTCGCCGGTGACCAGCCCGCGCCAGTTCCGCTGTGCGCCGGTCAGGTATTTTTGCACGACCGGATCGCCCTCGGCCAGAATGCCCAGATGCACCAGCAGCGCGGTAATGGCGGCCTCGGCCCCGCGCGTGCCGCCATCGGTGACCTTCAGCGCAATGCCCAGCCCGCGTTCGGGAATGATGCCGACGAAAACTGCCTCGGCCCCGGTCTTCAGCGCAGCACGGCCACGCGCGGCGCGCATCAGTTCGGTGCAGGCGCGACCCTCGCCGGCGACAAGTTCGGGATGGGTCGTCATCGCCTGAACCAGCCGGCGCTGCGCATCGCCGCGCGGCCCGCCGCCCGGCGCGGCGAATGCCGCCATGGCGCGGGCCAGCCCCTCGACCGAGCAGGCGAAATTCGGCGCCGAGCAGCCATCTATGCCCCAACCGGCCGAGACCTCGCCCGTCACCTCCTCAAAGGCGCCGCGCACGGCCTGCTGGACCGGGTGATCCAGCTCGACATATTCCGCACCGCCGCCCAGATGCCGGTTCAGGGTCAGAAACCCCGCATGCTTGCCCGAACAATTGTTGTGGATCTGGCAGGGCGAGATGTCGGAACAGATCAGCCGGCGATGCTCCTCGGGGTCCTTGGGCAGATGCGCGCCGCAGCGCAGGTCGCCCTCGGCCAGCCCCAACCCCGAAAGCCATAAGGTCACCCGCCCGGTATGGATCGCGGCGCCATTATGGCTGGCGCAGGCCAGCGCCAGATGCTCAGGCCCCAGTCCCGCCGCATCCGCCGCGCCGCTTTCGACCAGAGGCAGCGCCTGGATCATCTTGCACGAGGATCGCGGAAAGATCACCGCGCCCGGATCGCCCCAGGCCTCGATGATGCCATTGCCGTCAGCAATCACCACATGCCCCAGATGCGTGCTTTCGCGAATCCCGCCGCGCCACAATTCAATCAGTTTTGCTGCCGTCATGGGTGCATTTCCTCTGACAATCGCGCGATTTCCCATCAAAAGGGCTTTTTCGCACCGCTGTTTTCGCATTATTTTGCGGCGAGATGGTTGAAAACACCACCGTCATCGGCAACAAGCCGGATAAAACCGGACATGGCAGGAGGCCAGAGCATGTTGAAATTCGCGCCGCGCGCCGCAGCGGCAGCTGCAGCAATCGCGATCGCCGCGTCTTCGCCGGTCCTCGCGCAGGACTCGACCAATGTGGTCGCGACCGAGGGCGACTGGACCGTCTTTTCCGCAAACAGCCCCAAAGAATGCTGGGCAGTGTCCGCACCGAAATCCACCCAGAACATGGATTCCAGCGGCAAGCCCAAAGAGGTGACGCGCGGCGACATCCGCCTCTACATCTCCTATCGCTCCGGTCAGGCTGGCGAGGTTTCCTTCGCGGGCGGCTATCCCTTTGCCCCGGATTCGGCGGTCGAGGTGAATATCGGCGGCAATGTCTTCAAGCTGTTCACCGAAGGCGAAAGCGCCTGGACCGGCTCCCCGTCCGAGGACAGCAAGCTGATCTCGGCGCTGCGCGCCGGTTCGTCGGCGGTCATCTCGGGGCGTTCAGCCCGTGGCACCATGACCAAGGACACGTTCAGCCTGTCGGGCATCACCGCCGCCACGAACAAGGCGCAGGCCGCCTGCAAATAAGCTGCATCCCGGCGAATTGGCTGAATTCACGATGACAGGGGCCTTGGCCCCTGTTTTCTTTTGGGCCGGTCTCGCCTATATATCCGGTTTCGCCCAATGCCCGGACCGATTCCGCCATGACCGCCCAGAACGCCGCCCCGATCACGCAGGACCTGCTGACCATCCCGCGCAAGCTGCCCGAGACGGCGCTGACGAATATCGTCGGCCTGACCCGCGACCAGTTGCATCAGGCGCTGATCGCCGCCGGCACGCCGGAAAAACAGGCAAAAATGCGCGTCGGCCAGATCTGGCAATGGGTCTATCACTGGGGGGTGCGCGATTTCGCGCAGATGACCAATCTGGCCAAGGATTACCGCGCCTTTCTGGCCGAACGGTTCGAGATCGCCCTGCCCGAGATCGTGACCCGCCAGATCAGCGCTGACGGCACCCGCAAGTATCTCTTGCGCATCGCCGGCGGCCACGAGGTCGAGACCGTCTATATTCCCGAGGAAAATCGC
Source organism: Paracoccus sp. (in: a-proteobacteria) (assembly GCA_018056045.1). GTDB lineage: Bacteria > Pseudomonadota > Alphaproteobacteria > Rhodobacterales > Rhodobacteraceae > Paracoccus. The sequence goes on along the minus strand of JAGPGI010000405.1, from coordinate 596 downwards.
GGCACGCTGTGCATTTCCTCGCAGGTGGGCTGCACGCTGACCTGTTCCTTCTGCCATACCGGCACGCAAAAGCTGGTGCGCAACCTGACGGCGGGCGAGATCGTCGGTCAGGTGATGCTGGCCCGCGACGATCTGGGCGAATGGCCGGTCCCCGGCGCGCCCAAGGACGAAACCCGCCTTGTCAGCAACGTGGTGTTGATGGGCATGGGCGAGCCGCTATACAATTTCGACAATGTCCGCGACGCGATGAAGGTGGTGATGGATGGCGAGGGGATCAGCCTGTCGCGCCGCCGCATCACCTTGTCGACCAGCGGCATCGTTCCGGAAATCGCCAAGACCGCCGAGGAAATCGGCTGCCTTCTGGCCGTCAGCTTTCACGCCACCGAGGACGCGACCCGCGATCGTCTGGTGCCGGTGAACAAGAAATGGAATATCGAGACGCTCTTGAATGCGTTGCGCGACTATCCGCGCCTGTCGAATTCCGAACGCATCACCTTTGAATATGTGATGCTGGACGGGGTGAATGACAGCGACGCCGATGCCCGCCGTCTGGTCAAGCTGATCCGCGGCATCCCGGCCAAGATCAACCTGATCCC
>JAGPGI010000404.1 GCA_018056045.1 Paracoccus sp. (in: a-proteobacteria) | reverse complement strand
TTTCTTTTTGGGCGGCCTTGCGACGCAGCTCGGCGGATACCCGCCCGACATGTATCCGCGAAACCGGGGCAGGGTTCGGAAAAACCCCGCCAAGGCGTCACATTCACCACCGCCACCGGAAAATTTCATCCTTTCATTTCAGTTCCATGATGGTGCAGCGACCAGATGGGCAGCATCCCGCCACCATGCTCGGGATGGCCCGGCCTGCGCCCTGACAGGCAGTTTCACGCCCGGTTCGCGGCCGAAAACCCGGCAACCTGACAGTGCGCTGACTCACGCGATCGTATTGGCGTCAGGCAGGGTCGCGCATTTTCGCAGCACCGCAACCAACCCGATCTTAACCATTTCAGATCAAGAATAATCCTCATGCCCGATCTTCTTCAACGAATCGCCAGCTTTCGCGGCAATGTCTCTCCCCGGCAGGCGGCGCTGTATCGCCGGCTGGCACAGGACGGCCAGCAGCCGCAGGCGCTGATGATCCCTTGCGCCGGCAGCCGCGTGATGCCGGAAACGATCGCCAGTCCGGCCCGGGCGAACTGTTCGTCTGCCGCAATGCCGGCAATACCGTGCCGCGGTTTTCCAACATGAATGGCGGCGTGCCCTTGGCCATCGAATATGCGGTGATGGCGCTGAAGGTGCGCGACATCATCATGTGTGGCCATCCCGGTGTTGCCGCAAGGGAACTCAACCTGGATGGCTGGTTTTTCGGCATCAGGACCGGCGGGGTGCTGGTATATGATGGCGCCAAGGAGCGATTCGTCGAGCCCGAGGCCGATGCCCCCCTGCCCGTCGCCGTCACTGGCCGCAGCAGAGCGCGTATGCCTGTTGCACTGACCAGCGCCATGGCGGCGGAGTAAGACGATGCGCAGCATTCTTCCCCGCGATTTCTCGAACGACCTTGCGGCGTCGCTGGTCGTGTTCCTTGTCGCCATGCCGCTGTGCCTTGGCATCGCACTGGCTTCGGGTGTGCCGGCCGGGATGGGCCTGATCTCGGGCATCATCGGCGGCATCGTCGTCGGTGCGCTCTCCGGCTCGCCCATGCAGGTGACCGGCCCGGCGGCGGGCCTTGCGGTCATCGTCTTTGGCTTTGTGCAGGAACATGGCGTGGCCGCGCTGGGTCCGGTCCTGCTGCTGGCCGGGCTGATGCAGATCGGCGCCGGCTTTCTGCGCATGGGCAACTGGTTCCGGCTGATCTCACCGGCCGTGGTGCATGGCATGCTGACCGGCATCGGCATCCTGATCGTGCTGGCGCAGATCCATGTGCTGATGGGCAGCACGCCCTCGGCCGGCGCGGTCGAGAACGCCGCCGCCATCACCACCAGCCTTGGCCGGGTGCTGGACGACCATCTGACCCCGCAGGCGCTGACGCTGATCGTGGGCGTGGCCTCGCTGCTGGCGATGCTGGGCTGGGAACGGTTCCGCCCGCGCCAGCTGCGGCTGCTGCCCGGCGCGCTGATCGGCGTCGCCACCGGCACGCTGATCACGCTGATCGCCGGCCTGCCGATCCCGCGGGTCGAACTTCCGGCCTCGATCCTCGGCAATATCACGCTGCCATCAGTCGACAGCTTTGCCGGCCTCATGCATCCCGATGCGCTGATTGCCGCCGTGATCATCGCCGTCATCGCCAGCGCCGAGACCCTGCTGTCGGCCTCTGCGGTGGACAAGCTGCATGACGGCCCGCAGACCAAAATGAACAAGGAGCTTTGGGCACAGGGCGTGGGCAACGGCCTCTGCGGGCTTCTGGGCGGGCTGCCGATCACCGGCGTGATCGTGCGCTCCTCGGCCAATGTGCAGGCCGGCGCCCGCACCCGGGCCTCGACCATCCTGCACGGGGTCTGGATCCTTGCACTGGTGGCGCTGGCGCCGCGGGTGCTGGGCCTCGTGCCGCTGACGGCGCTGGCCGCCGTGCTGCTGGTTACCGGCTGGCGTCTGGTGAACCTGACGCATGTGCGCGAGCTTTTCAGCGATCACGGCCCCTTCCCCGCCGGCATCTGGGCCGCAACCGTAGTGGTCATTCTGGTCGAGGACCTGCTGATCGGTGTCGCCGTCGGCCTTGCGCTGTCCCTGATCGAGATCGCGCCGGTCCTGCGCCGCCGCTTTGCGGCCACCTCGCGCGAAGGCGAGGACGCGATCGACGTGACGCTGAACGGCGCGGCGACCTGCGCACGGGTTCCCAAGCTGCTCAGCACGCTCGAAGCCCTGCCCACCGGCCGCAAGGTGCGCCTGAACGCCCAGCGCCTGCGCTATATCGACCATACCAGCGCCGAAATGCTCAGCGACTGGATCAAGCGCGAGACCCGCGCCGGCCGCCCGGTCGAGATCTCGCCGCCACGCAGCCCCCGCGCCAGCCGGGCCTTTCACCGCATGACCGGCAACCAAGGCCATTGATGTAAGTAAGCAGGGCCGCACCCCGGCAATCCCGCCGGGGCGCGCGGCCCTGCGCCTTTCTCAGCCCATGCGCTCGCTGGCATAGGACCCGGGCGAGGCCGGGAACACCACGGTCTTGTTTCCGTTCAGGAACACCCGGCGATGGATATGGGCATGGATGGCGCGGGCCAGAACCTGACTTTCCACATCGCGCCCCAGACTGACGTAGTCCTCGGCCGATTGCGCATGCGTGACGCGCACCGTGTCCTGCTCGATGATCGGCCCCTCGTCCAGATCGGTGGTGACGTAATGGCTGGTCGCCCCGATCAGCTTCACGCCCCGCTCGAAGGCCTGCTTATAGGGATTCGCACCCTTGAAACTGGGCAGGAAGGAATGGTGGATATTGATGATCCGCCCCGACATCTTGCGGCAGAGCTCATCGGACAGAACCTGCATATAGCGCGCCAGCACGACCAGCTCGGCCCCCGAATCCTCGACCACCTGCATCAGCTGCGCTTCGGCCTGCGGCTTGTTTTCCTTGGTCACGCGGATGAAGTGAAAGGGGATGTCCTGATTGACCACCACCTTCTGGTAATCCATGTGGTTGCTGATCACCGCCACGATATCGATGGGCAGTGCCCCGATCCGGCTGCGATACAAAAGATCGTTCAGGCAATGCCCGAAACGACTGACCATGATCAGGACCTTCATCTTCTCGGCCTCGTCATGGAAAACGTAATCCATGGCAAAACGCGCGG
>JAGPGI010000064.1 GCA_018056045.1 Paracoccus sp. (in: a-proteobacteria) | reverse complement strand
AGGCCGCGACCGCGCGCCGCCGGGCCGCCGCGGCTGCCGCTGCCGGGGCCGAGGCGGCCTCGATGCATGATCGCGGCTTTGGCAATCTGGCGCAGTTCAACACCGCCTTCCTGATCGGCGATCTCGAGGAGGCGCGCGGCTATGCCGAAAAGGCGGCGGCCTTTTCCGAACGGCACGGTTTTCCCGAATTTCTGGCCATGGCCGAATTCGTGCTGGGATGGTGCTCGGTCGCGGGCGGCTATGCCCGGCGCGGTCAGGCGCAGATGGAACGCGCGATGGGCGACTGGCAGGCGACCAATTTCCGCAGCTGGCTGCCGCTTTTCGGCGCCTACCACAGCGAGGCGCTGCGCCGCTGCAACCGCCCCGACGAGGCCGATGCGACCGCGCGGCTATGGTTTGACCGCAGCGAATGGACGGGCGAACGGATCGCGCTCGCGCCGCTTTTGATCGCGCGGGCCCGGGCGAACGAGGCCATGGCCAGCGGCTCGGGGCGGCGTTATGCGGCGCGGGCGCTGCGCGTCGCACGGGCGCAACAGGCGCAATTGTGGTGCCGGTCGGGGCTGCTGGCGATCTGATCCCGCCGGATCGCCAGAGGGGCAGCCTGCGGGCGAACAGGGCTGCCCCGCCCACAACCTTGAATTTTAGGCATTCAGGGCATCATCCCACTTTACGCTGCGACATGGCTTGCGTAAAAATTGCGCGATGTGAATTGCCTGATTCGCTAAATAATCTGTGCAATAACAACAGTTTTCACTAATATGCCTGCCCGGATTCTTGTGTCTGAAATAGCTGCCTCCGTCGCGGCGCGACCACTTGGAGATTGAACCATGGCCATTGTCCCCGGCACGCCCGGCAATGACTCGCTTAACGGTACCGCTGACGCCGATACCATCACCGGCGATGGTGGCAATGACACCCTGCGCGGGCTTGCCGGAAATGACTCGATCGAGGGCGGTGCCGGAAATGACCTGCTGGATGGCGGCGCCGGGAATGACACGCTTCTTGGCGGTGCGGGCGCGGACAACATCGATGGCGGCACAAATGACGACACCGTCATCATCCGCGATGCCGATGGCAACGGCACAGATACCGTGGCCGGCAGCGCCGGCAACGATACCCTGCAGATTGATCGCACCGACAACTGGACGGTGACCTATGGCGCCGGCCAGGCGACCGGCACGGCGACCTCGGCCAGCGGGCTGGCAGGCGTGAGCTTCAACGGCATGGAACTGGTGCAGACCGGATCGGGCAATGACTCGGTGAACGGGGCGGCGGCCGGCGCATCGTTCGGCGTCGCCACGGGCAGCGGCAACGATTCCGTCACCGGTGGCGGCTATAACGACACCATCGACGGCGGCGCGGGCTCGGACAGCCTGTCCGGCGGCGCCGGCAATGACCTGTTCGAGATGCGTCAGGGTGGCGGGACCGACACCATCGCCGGGGGCGCCGGCACGGATGAGCTCAGCGTCCTGATGCCCCAGAGCATGACCTATACGCTGAGCGCGGGGCAGGGCGCGGGCACGGCGACGACCGCCGACGGGCTGACAAGGGTCAACTTCAGCGAGCTTGAGACCATCCGCGCCGGGACCGGCGACGACCGGATCGAGGGCGCCGCCGGCGGGGCAAGGATGTATCTTGCCGGCGGTGCCGGAAACGACACCATCATCGGCACCGCCTATGCCGACACGCTCGAAGGCGGGACGGGCTCCGACAGTCTGGACGGCGGCGCCGGCGACGACCGCTTCCTGTTCCTTGGCACCGATGCCAGCGGCACCGACCGCGTCGAGGGCGGCGCGGGCGTCGACCTGATGATGTTCAGCCGCACCGAGGATATGACCTTCACCTATGGTCCCGGCAATGGCACCGGGACCGGGACCAGCGGGGGCGGGCTTTACACCGTCAACTTCACCAATGTCGAATATCTCAGTTCTGGCAGCGGCAATGACCGGGTCGATCTGACCAATGCCGGCAGCGGCATCAACGTCTGGGGCAATGGCGGCAACGACACGGTTCTGGGTGGCGCCTACAAGGACACCATGGACGGCGGCGCCGGTGACGACAGCCTGACCGGGGCCGGGGGCGCCGACGGCATCTTCGGCGGTGCCGGGAATGATTTCATCGACGGCGGCGGCGATGCCGACGCGCTGCATGGCGGCGCCGGCAATGACACGATTCTCGCCGGCGACGGTCCCGACCTCGTCGTCGGCGGGGAGGACAACGATTCCGTGATCGCCGGCGAGGGCGCCGACCTCATCTATGGTGACGCTCAGGCCGACTCGACGCTGACCGGGGCCGATTACATCGATGCCGGGGGCGGCGCCGATCTCGCCTATGGCGGCGGCGGGGCCGATACCATTCTGGGCGGCGCCGGCAATGACAGGCTGCTGGGCGAGCGTGGCCGCGATTCACTCTCGGGCGGGGACGATAACGACCTTCTGGATGGCGGCGCCGAAGCCGATACGCTGACTGGCGGCTCGGGCAACGACACCTTCATCGCCGGCACGGGCGATCTGATCACCGATTTCAACGCCGGCAATACAGGCGGCATCCGCGACGGCAATCCGGCGAACAACGATCTTGTCGACCTGTCGGGCTATTACAGCGCCGAGAACCTTGCGCGGTGGAACGCCGCCAATCCGGACCAGACCTATGCGACGCCGCTGGCCTGGCTGCGCGCCGATCAGGCCGATGACGGCGTGCTGAACATGCTCAATGGCGCCAATGGCCTGCCCAGCCTGACGCTGACCATCCAGAGCGGCGGCGCGGCAGTGGGCGCGACCGATCTGACGGTCGAGAACACGAACGTGCCCTGCTTTGCCTCGGGCACGATGATCGAGACCGATCGCGGCCCCCGTGCTGTCGAGGATCTGGCCGCCGGCGATCTGGTCCGGACCCGCGACAACGGCCTGCAGTCGATCCGCTGGACCGGACAGCGGGCCCTGTCCGCCGCCGATCTTGAGGCCAATCCCCGGCTGCAGCCGATCCGCATCCGTGCGGGCGCGCTGGGGCAGGGCCTGCCGGCCACCGATCTCGTGGTCAGCCCGCAGCACCGCGTGCTGGTGCGCAGCAAGATCGCCCAACGCATGTTCGGCGCCGACGAGGTGCTGGTGGCGGCCCGGCAGCTTTGCCAGATCGCCGGCATCGACGTGGCGGGCGATCTGGCCGAGGTCACCTATCACCACATCATGTTCGACCGCCACGAGGTGGTGCTCTCGAACGGTGCCGAGACGGAATCGCTGTTTACAGGCCCAGAGGCGCTGAAAAGCGTCGGTGCCGCCGCCCGGGCCGAGATCTTCATCCTGTTCCCCGAACTGGCCGAGGCCGGACATGTGCCGGTGTCGGCGCGGGTGCTGCCCTCGGGGCGGTTGGGCCGCAAGCTGGTGGTCCGCCATGTCCGGAACGGGGTCGCGCTGGTCAACTGACCGGCGCCAGCCAAACGAAACCGGGCCGGCGCGATGCCGGCCCTTCAGCATGCCGACATTGCCGGCCTGTTCGAGCGTCTGAACTCGGTCGAAGAGCCCGCGGCCGCGATCCGCAGCGGCTCGGACGAGGTGCTGCGGATCATGGCGGCGACCAGCTATCCGTTGCGAATGCTGCCGCAGGCCATCGCGCTGTGGTGCAAGGGCGCGCTGGCGGCAGGCGCTGGTCGCCGTGCTTGCCGTCATGGCATCCATGGGCGCGGCGCTGGAGCAAGACAAGCTGACGATCATGCTGGATACGCCGCCCAGCCATGTGCGCAATATCTGGGTGCAGAAATTTTCCGACGCGCTGGAAGAGCGTAGATCTTCAGCTCTCTCCAGCTGTATTCCCGCCGCGATGCGCCCAAGCCGGCGTCGCGCGGCGATGCCGGCTTGGCCTTCTTGCCGACGCCGACGCTGGCGGCCATCCAGTCCGATCTGAACGTGACCGACCTGCCGATGTTCAGCGGCCTGTCGCAGGAACAGATGGACCAGGTCGTCGACGGCCCGCTGGGCCAGACCCCGTCCGAGACGACGGCGGAAAAGATCCGCGTCACCGTGCCCGGCGGCTGGTTCGCGCTGGGCGAAGATCACACCTATTCCACCACCCGCGAAATCAAGAGCTTTGCTGACCTCAAGGGCTTGCAGATCCGCATTCCCGGCACGGGCCTGCCGATCAGATGCGGCGCGCGGCCATCTCAATCGCCGGGCTTCCGCCCATGGCCATCCCGGTCATGGCCCCTATGTCACCACCACCACCACGGCGCGATATGGACATAGATCCACAGCCCCATCAGCACCGTCGCCGACCCCATGATGATGACCCATGGCACGCCGGCGACGATGCTCATGGCCAGCAGCACCAGCCACAGCAGGACGATGATCGCCCGCGCCTGAAAGCTGCCGCGCGCCAGCGCCCAGAGATAGAGCGCGCCCCCGCAGATCAGCGCCGAGCCCGCCACCGCCAGTCCCGCCTGCATTGCCTCGGTCATGTCGTCCCTGCTGATTGCGGCCTTGTGATTTCCGCCCATTCAACCCCACGCGCCTGTCAGATGACAGCCTGTTTTCGTCCCGCTATGCTGATCCGGTCGCCCGAGTCACGATGCCTCAGCCGCGATGCACCCGTCTCCTGGCCCCGCCGGATGTCCCGTCACGATCACGCAAGCAAAGAAGCCAGCATGTCGAACCCCAGCACGCTTACCACCTATGCCACCGCCTTTCTGGCCTCGCTCAGCCTGTTCGGCCTTGTCGATGCCGGGCGCGTGACCGAGGGCGCGCCCGTCGCCAGCGCCATCACCCAGTCCTTTCTGCTGCCGATCCTTGGCATTGCTTCGGCCGTCTTTCTGGGCCTGACCATCATCGTGCTGTCGCGCAGCTTCCTGCCGCGCCCGCATGCGTGGAACAGCGACCGGACAGAGCGTGCCGTGCTTGAGGTCGGGCTGGCTGCCACCTGCTATTTCGGCGTTCTGGCCATGCTCAGCTATTTCTTCGCGCTGATGGCGCCGGGCTGGGTCACCGGCCTTGCGCCCGCCATGGCCCGGTGCTGGCCGTGGTTCCTGGCGCTGCCCTGTCTGGCCTTTGGCGCCTTCGGCCCCAAGCACAAGCCCGCATGGCTGGTGGCCGGTGCGGTCTTTGTGACCATCGGCCTTTTCACCGGCTAAACCCTCGCATCCTGACCGGAGCTTCCATGTCCCTGAAATCCCTTTTCATGGCCGCCTCGGCGGCGGCGATCCTGATCGGCCCGGCCGAGGCGCTGGCCGAGACCCGGACGCTTTCGGGCACCGTCACCTATCGCGAACGCATGGCGCTGCCGTCGGATGCGCGGGTCACCGTCTCGCTGGCGGATGTGTCGCTGGCCGATGCGCCGGCGCAGGTGCTGGGCGAAACCGTCATCGACCCGGCCGGCCGGCAGGTGCCGATCCCCTACCAGATCAGCTATGACGACAGCGCGCTGCGGCCCAATCACAGCTATGTGCTGCAGGCCAAGATCACCATTGGCGAGCAGCTTCTGTTCATCAACACGACCCGTCATGCCGTTTTTGCTGAGGGGCCTGACGCCACCGACATTGTGGTCAACCGCGTCGGGGGCGAGCCCGCCCCGCCCGGTCCGCGCGGGCGCTGGCTGGCCGAGGATATCGGCGGCAAGGGCGTGCTGGACCGGGTCGAAAGCGTGCTGGATATCACCTCGGATGACTCGGTTGCCGGCAACGGCGGCTGCAACCGCATGACCGGCAAGTTCACGTTCGAGGGCAAGGCGATCCGCATCAGCGATCTGGCTTCCACCCGCCGCGCCTGTGTTCCTGCCGTCGGCGATCAGGAAACCCGCTTTTTCGCGGCGCTGATGGCGGCGCGGCAATGGCAGCGCGACGATCTGCGCGGCAAGCTGCGGCTTCTGGATGACAAGGGCCGGGTGCTGGCCGTTTTTACCCGGATGTAAGGCATGGGATTTCCCGCCTCCGGTCATGCGCCGGGGGCAGGGTGTTTTGCTCAGCGTGGGAACAGGAAGGTCACGACCGCCTGCGCGCCCCAGCCATCGGACCCATTCCGGAATCATAGTTGAGCTGGAACGTCACGCTGATCAGCGCCGTCACCGGGTTATCCATGCCGCATCCGGCGCCTGACGCGCCTGTCCGGCCGGCGCTAGCGCAGTTCCGAGCCCAGCCGATAGCGGATCTCGTCCTTGTCGTCCTGAATCATGCCGGGGATCAGGAACATGTCGATCACCACCCACAGGCAGACCAGACCCAGCAGCGGCCAGCCGATCAGGATCGGCGCCGTCAGCCAGCCCAGACCCCACAGGGCCGCCATCATGATACCGCTGACCCAGCGGCCCAGATACATGCGGTGGACGCCAAGCCCCCACAGAAAGATCAGCAACAGATATGCCACCAAGGGCGATTTCGCGTCATTGGCGACCCGCTGCTCGATCAGGATTTCCCGTTGCGTGTCCATTTGCTCCAGACCTATGTTAATTCCATTCACATATAGGATGCCGCTGCCTCCGGACAAGGGCCTGCCGCGAAAAGTGCGATGCGGGCACCTGTCCGCGCCGCGCGTGCCGGCCTCGCGGCCGTTTGGGCGGTGCACCACCCTACCATTCCGCCGCGCCATGCGCTAAGGGACGCCCAAACGTCACGGGGACGCAGACATGAAATTCACCCTCTCCTGGCTCAAGGAGCATCTCGACACCACCGCCACGCTGGATCAGATCACCGAGGCGCTGACCGATCTTGGCCTTGAGGTCGAGGGCGTGACCGATCCGGCGGGAAGGATTGCTGCATTCACGCTGGCCAAGGTGCTGCATGCCGAACAGCACCCCGATGCCGACCGGCTGCGCGTCTGCAAGGTGCTGACGGACGAGGGCGAAAAGCAGATCGTCTGCGGTGCCCCGAATGCCCGCGCCGGCATCACCGTGGTGCTGGCGAAACCCGGCGATTACGTGCCCGGCATCGACGTCACGCTGGGCGTGGGCAAGATCCGCGGCGTCGAAAGCCATGGCATGATGGCCTCCGAGCGCGAGCTGGAGTTGTCGGACGAACATAACGGCATTATCGAACTGCCCTCGGGCGAGGTCGGGCAGAAATTCGTCGATTGGCTGGCCGCGAACCGCCCCGAGACCATCGACCCGGTGATCGAGATCAAGATCACCCCGAACCGCCCCGACGCGCTGGGTGTGCGCGGCGTCGCCCGCGATCTGGCCGCGCGCGGTCTTGGCAGCCTGCGCGCTGAAAAGGCGGAAACCGTGCCGGGCGGCTTTGCCTCGCCGATCAAGGTGCTGATCGACCCGCAGGTTGCGCAGAAGGCGCCGTTCTTCTCGGGCCGGGTGATCCGGGGCGTCAGGAATGGCCCCTCGCCGGCATGGCTGCAAAAGCGCCTGACCGCCATCGGCCTGCGCCCGATCAACGCCCTGGTCGACATCACCAACTTCTTTACCTTTGACCTGAACCGGCCGCTGCATGTCTTTGACGCCGACAAGGTCCGGGGCGACCTGATCGTGCGCCCCTCGGTCGCGGGCGAAGAGATATTGGCGCTGGACGGCAAGACCTATGCCTTTGCCCCCGGCACCATGATCATCGCCGATGAGAACGGCCCCGAAAGCATCGCCGGCGTCATGGGCGGCGAGGTCTCGGGCTGTTCCGAGGATACGGTGAACGTGTTTCTGGAAAGCGCCTATTGGGACCCGATCGCGATCGCGACCGTGGGCCGGGCGCTCAAGATCAATTCGGACGCCCGCTACCGCTTTGAACGCGGCGTGGACCCGGCCTTCACCCAACCGGGGCTGGAGCTGGCGACCCGCATGATCCTTGATCTGTGCGGCGGCGAGGCATCGGAAATCGTCACCGCAGGCGCCGTTCCCGACACGACCCGCAGCTACGTTCTGGATCCGGCGCGCGTCATCAGCCTTGTCGGCATGGACATCCCCGAGGCCGAGCAGCGCAGCACGCTTGAGGCGCTTGGCTTCCGGCTTGAGGGCGATCAGGCCTTTGTGCCCAGCTGGCGCCCCGATGTGCAGGGCAGCGCCGATCTGGTCGAAGAGGTGGCGCGCATCGCCTCGCTGACCAAGCTGCAAGGCCAGCCTTTGCCGCGCCCGCGCGCGGGCGTGCCGCAGCCGGTGCTGACGCCCTTGCAGGCCCGCGAAAGCGCCGCCCGGCGCATGGCGGCAAGCCTTGGCTATAATGAATGCGTGACCTACAGCTTTATCGACCAGCCGGCGGCGGCGCTGTTTGGCGGCGGTTCCGATGCGGTCCGCGTCGAGAACCCGATCAGCAGCGAGATGACGCATATGCGCCCCGACCTGCTGCCTGGCCTGCTGGCGGCGGCGGCGCGCAATCAGGCGCGCGGCTTTGCCGATCTGGCGCTGTTCGAATGCGGTCCGGTCTTTTCGGGCGGCGAGCCGGGCGAGCAGGAGACCCATCTGTCGGGCATCCTGATCGGTGCCAATGCGGCCCGCGATCCCTATGCCTCGCGCCGCAAGGTCGATATCTACGACGCCAAGGCCGATGCGGATGCCATTCTGCAAACCATCGGTGCGCCGGCAAAAGCCCAGATCAACCGCAAGCTGGCGGGCTGGTGGCATCCGGGCCGAGCCGGCAATGTCGCGCTGGGGCCGAACACGCTGGCGACATTCGGCGAGATCCATCCCCGCATCCTGCGCCATTTCGGCATCAAGGGCGCGGCGGTCGGGTTCACCATCCGCATCGCCAATGTGCCGCTGCCCAAGACCCGCACCCCCTCGCGCCCGGCGCTGGTGCTGTCGGACCTGCAGGCGGTCGAACGCGACTTTGCCTTTGTGGTCGACGCGCAGGTCGAGGCGCTGACGCTGGTCAATGCTGCCGCCGGCGCCGACAAGGCACTGATCGAGCGGGTGACGGTGTTCGACCAGTTCACCGGGCTTGAGGGCGGCAAGAAATCCATCGCCATCACCGCGCGGCTGCAACCCCGCGACAAGACCCTGACCGATGCCGAGATCGAGGCCGTGGCCGCGAAGATCGTCGAAAAGGTCGGCAAGGCCACGGGCGGGGTGTTGCGGGGCTGAGGGCCGGGGCGCGCGAAACAAGCGGAGGCGGGCATGTCAGCAAACGGATTGAAGCCCGCCGGCCCCTTTCCCGATGCAGAGCGCGCGGCCGTCTATCGCGCCATCCATGAGCGGCGCGATGTGCGCGGCCAGTTCCTGCCCGACCCCATCGACGACGATCTGCTGATGCGGCTTTTGGCGGCCGCGCATGCTGCGCCCTCGGTCGGGCTGATGCAGCCGTGGAATTTCATCCTGATCCGCAGCGATGCCGTGCGCCAACAGGTTCGTGCCGCCTTCCAGACCGCCAATGACGAGGCGCGGGCGATGTTTCCGGCCGAAAGGCAGGGGCAATATGCCCAGCTCAAGCTGGAAGGCATCACCGAGGCGCCGGTCAATCTGTGCATCACCTGCGACCGCACGCGTGGCGGGCCAGTGGTGCTGGGGCGCACGCATCAGCGCGATACCGACCTGTATTCGACCGCTTGCGCGGTGCAAAACCTGTGGCTGGCCGCGCGGGCCGAGGGGATCGGCGTCGGCTGGGTCAGCATCATCCGCGACAGCGATCTGAAGCGCATCCTGAACCTGCCCGATCATGTCGTGCCGGTGGCCTATCTGTGCCTTGGCCATGTGCGCGAACTTTACGACCAGCCGGAATTGCAGGCGCGGGGATGGGCCGCGCGCCATCCGCTGCAGGACATGGTTTTTCACGACAGCTGGGGCGGCGACTGACTTGGCCCCCCCCCCTCGTCACGCAGGGGATGTCAGGCGAGCTATTGATTTTCCGGGGGGAACCGGGGCAGATCGCCCTTTACATGCCGCCAGAGGTGCCTTGATGATGTCGCGTCGTTCCGTTCTTGCCGCTGCCGGTGTCGGCGGTCTGTCCTTATGGGGCGGGGGTGCGCGGGCGCAGGGCACGGCACGCGGCGCCGGTTTCCGCTATCCCGAGGAAACCGACCCGCATGAGCGCACCTTCATGCAATGGCCGGTCAACCGCAAAGTCCATGACGACCGCGCCTTTCTGGGCGATCTTCAGGGTTGCATCGCCGATATCGCCAATACCATCGCCGAATTCGAGCCGGTGGTGATGCTGGCCGCGGCCGAGCATCATCAGGCGATCCGCAGGCAGGTCTCGGCCTCGGTCGAGCTGTGGGACATTCCGACCGACGATCTGTGGTGCCGCGATTCCGGGCCGTCCTTTGTCGTGGATGGCAAGGGCGGGCTGGCGGTGACGCAGTTCAACTTCAACGGCTGGGGCAACAAGCAGGTGCATGGCAAT
>JAGPGI010000403.1 GCA_018056045.1 Paracoccus sp. (in: a-proteobacteria) | reverse complement strand
GGGCAGCGTCACGCGCGAAAACACCTGCCAGCCGCGCGCGCCCAGCGTCACGGCGGCCTGTTCCTGCTCGGACCCTTGCGCCTGCATCAGGGGCAGCACTTCGCGCGCGACAAAGGGCGCGGTCACGAACATGGTGACCAGCACGATGCCGGGCAGGGCGAACATGATCTTTAGGTCGTGTGCGGCCAGGAACGGCCCCAGCAGCCCCTGCCGCCCGTAAAGCAGCAGATAGCAGATGCCGGCGATGATCGGCGAGATCGAGAAGGGGATTTCGATCAGCACCATCAACAGTTTGCGCCCCGGAAAGCGGAAGCGCGCGATGGCCCATGCGGCGGCGATGCCAAAGGCGATATTGACCGGCACCACGATCACCGCGACCACGCTGGTCAGCCAGATCGCATGGAGCGTCATCGGGTCGAGGATATTGCCGATATAGACGGCCCAGCCCTCGGCGAAGGCGCGCCAGAAGATAAAGACCAGCGGCGCCACGACAAAGATTGCCGTCAGCGCAAAGGCCAGCGCGATCAGCAGGCGCGGCACCGCGCGGCTTTGGCCGGGCGCATGGGGCATGGTGGTGGCGGTCATGCGCGGGCCTCCAGATGGCGGGCGGCGCGGAATTGCAGCAGGTTCGAGATAACCAGCAGCACCAGCGCGAATGCCAGCAGCACCAGCGCGATGGCGGCGGCGCCCTGATAGTCGTATTCCTCAAGCCGGATATAGGCCAGCAGCGCGGCGATCTCGGTCTTGAAGGGCAGGTTGCCGGCGATGAACACCACGGCGCCAAACTCGCCCAGCGAGCGGGCAAAGGCCACGGTGGAACCCGCAAGCCACGCCGGCAGGATCGCCGGCAGCACCACGCGGCGGAAGATCGCGAAAGGCCGCGCGCCCAGCGTCATCGCCGCCTGTTCCAGCGCCGGGTCCAGATCCTCAAGCACCGGCTGGATGGCGCGGACGACAAAGGGCGTCGAGGTAAAGGCCATGGCCAGCATGACGCCGCCCAGCGTATAGACGACCTCGATCCCCGCGCCCTGCAACGGGCCGCCGAACCAGCCATTGGCGGAATAAAGCGCGGTCAGCGAGATGCCGGCGACTGCGGTGGGCAGCGCAAAGGGCACATCCATCAGCGCGTCCAGAATGCGTTTGCCGGGAAATTCGTAACGCGTCAGCACCCATGCCATCAACAACCCGTAAAAGGCGTTGAAGACGGTGGCGGCGGCGGCGGCGGTTACCGTCACCCGCAGGGCCGACAGCGTGCGCGGCGCGGTGACGATGGACCAGAACTGACCGGCGCCGATCTCGGCCCCTTTCAGGACCAGCGCGATCACCGGAATCAGGATGATCAGCGCCACATAGAGCAGCGTGGTGCCGAGGCTCAGCGAGAACCCCGGCAAGACGCGTTTCGGCTTGATGGCCGCGCGGCTCATTGGTTGACAAAGACCTTGTCGAGAATGGCGCCCTCGGCCAGATGCTCGGTCTTGATCTTGTCCCAGCCGCCAAAGACCTCGTCCACGGTGACCAGTTTCACTTGCGGGAAATCGGCGGCATGGGCTTCGGTCACCGCCGCATCGGTGCTGCGATAATTGTTCTGCGCCATGACCTCTTGCGCCTCGGGCGTATAGAGCCAGTTCAGATATTCGGTCGAGACCTCGGTCGAGCCGTTCTTTTCGGCGTTCTCGGTGACCACGGCGACCGGGAAGGCGGCGAAAAGGCTCATCGAGGGGGTCACCGGCTCAAAGCCCTGATCGGCATATTGCTTGGCGATGGATTTGGTTTCCGCCTCGAACGTGACCAGCACGTCGCCGATCTCGCGCTCGGCGAAGGTTTGCGTGGCCGCCCGCCCGCCAGTGTCAAAGACCGGCACATTGGCGAAAATCTTGCTGACGAATTCCTGCGCCTTGGCCGCGTCGCCATTGTTCTGGGCCAGCGCATAGGCATAGGCGGCCAGATAGGTATAGCGGGCATTGCCGCTGGTCTTGGGGTTCGGGAAGACCGGCTTCACATCCTCGCGTGCCAGATCCGACCAGTCCTTGATGCCCTTGGGATTGCCCTTGCGCACCAGAAAGGACGGCAGCGAATAATAGGGCGAGGCGCCGTTCGGGAATGCCTCGCGCCAGTTTTCCGCGACCATGCCGCCCTTGGCCAGCACGTCGATATCGGTTTCCTGATTGAAGGTCACCACATCGGCCGGCAGCCCCTCAAGGATGGCGCGCGCCTGTTTCGAGGACCCGGCATGGCTTTGATCGACGGTGACGTCGCGGCCGGTCTTGTCCTTCCAATAGGTCTGGAATTCGGGGTTCAGCGCCTCGAACAGCTCGCGGCCGATGTCATAGCTGACATTCAGGATCTTGTCCTGCGCCAAAGCCGGGCTGGCGCCGATCAGCAGCGCAAGGGCCGCGATGCGAAGTTTCGGGAAGGTCATACGGCTTTCTCCTTGGGATATTCGGGCCAGACGGCGGGGGCGGGCTGTGCCCGGCGCGGCGCGGCAAAAAGCGCACCCGCCTCGGCGCGCACGAGGACACGGGCGCCGCGTTCCAGCCCGCGCGCCTCGGGAGCGCGGCGGGGCAGGTCGACGGGGATGATCGTGGCGCCGTCGCTCAGGTCGATGCGCAGCGCCGCGCCATTGCTGTCGCAGCGCGCAACATGCCAGCGGCCATGCGGATCGGCGACAGGGGTGATGTCGGTGGGGCGCAGGAACAGCGTCGCCGGCCCGTCGGGCAGGGCGCGGCGGGGCAGGCGGCTGGCGTCCAGTCCGGCGGCCTCGGCCCGGCCGGCATGCAGCGTGACCGGCAGTTCCACCGTCGCGCCCATGAAGCGGGCGACAAAGGGCGAGGCCGGATGGTCGTGGATCTGGTCGGCATTGCCGATCTGCTCGATCCGGCCGTCGCCCATGACCACGACGCGGTCGGCAAGTTCGAACGCCTCTTCCTGATCGTGGGTCACGAAAATGGTGGTCGAGCCGGTCTCTTCATGGACATTGCGCAGCCATGCCCTCAGATCACGGCGCACGGCGGCGTCCAGCGCGCCAAAGGGCTCATCCAGCAGCAGGACCGAAGGCTCGATCGCCTGCGCCCGCCCCAGTGCCACCCGCTGGTGCTGGCCGCCCGACAGCTGCGCCGGATAGCGATCACCC
>JAGPGI010000402.1 GCA_018056045.1 Paracoccus sp. (in: a-proteobacteria) | reverse complement strand
CACGGGTGTCGCGCAAGAAGAACAGCACCACCGCGCCGGGCACGGTCAGCGGCTGGCTGACCTGACCGGGCTGCATCGACAGGATCAGCGGCCTGAGCGCGGGCGGCAGGTTCGCCAGCGGCGTCCAGGGCAGCCGCCCGCCATTCTGCGCCGAGGGCGTCGCCGAATAGCGCCGGGCAAAGGCTGCGAAATCGCCCTCGGACTTGCTGCCCGCGGCAATCTGCTCTGCCTGCGCCATGGCGGCGTCCTCCTGCCCCTCGGGGGCGGGAATGATCACCTCGGACAGGGCGACATGGGTCACCTGCGGCGTGGTGATGATCTTCTGCATCTCCTGATCAAGCTCGGCATCGGTCACCCGGACCTGTCCAACCAGACGCTGACGCACTATCTCGCGCCAGACCACGCCGGCGGAGATGAAATCGCGGAATGCCTGACGCTCTACCCCGGCCTTGGCCAGCGCGGCGGTGAATTCCTCGACGCCCAGATTGGCGCGGCCGGCGAATTCGGTCAGGCCGGCATCGATCTGCTCATCGGTGGGGGTAATGCCCATCTGGCGGGCGGCAAACATCCGCAGCCGGTCCTCGATCAGCGCCTTCTCGGCGGCCTCGGCCCCGGATTCGGGTGCGCGCAGCACTTCCATGAAGCGGATGCGCTGCTCCAGCTCATAGCGGGTGACGGCCGCATCATTGACATAGATCAGCGGCTGGAAGGGATTGCCCTGCGCCAAGGCCGGCAACGGCCCCAGACCCGTCCCGGCCAGCATCGCGGCCATCGCCGCCCCCATAAGAATTCGCCGCATCAGCACCCTCGCCGCATGGTTTTGCGCGACATTAGCGCAGGCAGGCGCGGCGCGCCACCGTTCCCGGACCGGATGTGTTCTGGCCAAATCCGCCCAGCCGGATGCCCAGATCAAAGCTGGTTTCTGCATCCAGCTCGTCCGAGGAGGTAAAGCGCCGCTCTACCGACATTTCCACGGTGATGCATTCATTGCGATATTGCAGCCCCAGCTCGGCCTTCTGGGCGCGATTCTCGGCAAAGTCGTAGCGCGTCTCGGCCGAGGCCCACCAGCCATCGGTGATCTGCCAGCCGGCCAGCGTGGTCAGTTCCGAGACATCTTCAAGCCGGTCCTCGCGCAGGTCCGAATCAAGCCAGAGATAGCCGGCCGAGACCTGCAGCCATGGCTGATACCAGCCCAGCCGAAACTCGTTGCGGCTGAGCGAGAAGCTGTCGTCAAACAGCGCCCGGTTGGCGATCGCCAGCCCGTTCGATCCCGAATAATGCGCCGCCAAGAGCCAGTCCGAGCTTTTGCCCCCGATCGGTCCGTTATCGGCAAAGGCCTCGTCGCGATGGCTGCGCAGCACCCTGCCGGCGGTCAGGCCGATGGACCAGCCGGCGGGGTCGATCCGCGTCCAGCCCAGCCCCAGATTGGCTCGCAGCCCCGATTCCCGCGCATCCCAGCCCGAAAAGCGATTGAGCGAGAACAGGTTCCCCTCGTCGAATTCCAGCAGGTAGCTGTCCTCGTTCGGGACCTCGTCGTCATAGTCGCGCTCGGGCGACCAGATCAGCTGGGCGACCGGCTCGATGATATGGGTGACGCCGCCGGAATGACGCGCGAGCGGCCAGCGGAGTTCCACCGCCAGCGCCGGGTCGGCGCGGGCCACCCAGTCGTCATATTCGCTGTCCTGATTGATGCGGTAGATATCGGCATTGACCTGCGCCTGGAACGTGCCCAGAAGCCCGCCGGCCAGGATCTCGCTGCGCAGCCAGTCCAGCAGCACCGAGCCCCGCGCCATGTCCCGGCCCAGAATATCCTCGTCCGAGGAGCGCCGATGGGCATGCAGCGACCATTCCAGACTGGCGAGGCCGCCGATGCGGTCCGGTGTCCAGCGCCGCTTCCACAGCGCATCCGCGACCAGCGAGGGGCTGGTGTCATTGGGTTCTTCCTCGCGCAGCGATTCGTATTTGCCGACCCGCGCCATCACCATGCGCTCTCGGCCCACCCGGTCCAGCGTGACCCCGCTCCACAGCCGGTCGGCATCCGAGATGTCATAGTCCAGAAGATAGGCGCGGTCGGTGGCGGTCTGGATCTGAAAGCCCAGCATGTAGCCGCGCGGTAACTCGAACCGACCGGCGCCGAACAGATAGCTGCGGGTCTCGCCCTGCTCGATGTCGTCGCGGGTGACGGCGCCGTTCCATTCCATCGCGCCGTTGCTGAACGCCTGCCGATAGCGCAGCTCCAGCGTGCGGGTGCGGCTGGCCGAGACATAGGGCGTCACGGTGATGTCGGCGTGATCGCCCAGCGTCACGAAATAGGGCAGCTTGATGCCGAAACCGAGGCTTGAGGTGGTGCGGAACTGCGGCTGCAGAAAGCCGGTCATGCGGTCCACGGTCGGATCGGGCGCGGTCAGCCAGGGCAGCGAGGCCACCGGCACGCCAAAGGCGCGCAGCTGCGGGTGGTCGAAATGCAGTTGCTGCTTGCGCGCGTCATGGGTGATCGCGCGGGCGCGGATCTCCCACAGCGGAATCGGATCCTCGGCGCAGATCTGACAGCTTGAGGCCACAACATTGTCGAGCCGGGTGATATTGCCATTGTCGCTGCGCCGCATCTGGCGCGAGGCCAGTTGCAATTCGCGCGCCAGAACCAGCCGCGCGCCCTGCAGGATGCCGTCCTGCAGGTTCGGCTCAAGCTGGGCGCTGTCGGCGATCAGGATGGTTTCATCGGGCGTGCCGGCGCGGCCCGGCTCGGTCAGGTGGATCGGCCCCTCGATCACCGCGCCGCCGGTCTCGTTGTCATAGATCACGCGCGAGGCGACCAGCCGCGCGCCCTGATGCCAGATCACCACCCCCCCCGAGGCGGTCAGCCGGTTGTCGGCATCAAGCGTCACCTGATCGGCCAGAAGCGTCGCCGGGCTGCCTTTGCCGGGCGTGCCGCTGTCGGTGATACGGACCGAGCTTCGGCCGGATGCCACATCGGTGATATGCGCGGCCTCGGTGCCGTCGGCATAGCGGGCGGTCGCGTCCGGGTCCTCGGTCGGGGCAAGCGCCGGGCCGCGCGGCAATTGCAGGAACGGGTCGGGCGCATCATAGGCGGGCAGGGTCTGGCCATCGCTGCTGAGGCTTTGCGCCAATGCCACAGCCGGCA
>JAGPGI010000063.1 GCA_018056045.1 Paracoccus sp. (in: a-proteobacteria) | reverse complement strand
TGGTTCATGAAGACACCTGTTCGCGCAGGATCGAAGCGGTCAGCGAGAGCATCAGATAGATGCCTGAAAAGATCAGGAACGCCACGATCGTGTTTTGGAAAGCCTTGGGATATGTCGCCTCGTCCGGGGCCACCGGCGCCACCGAAAGCGACAGGTAACGCACCTGCTTGTTGGCCTCGATCCGCGCGGTTTCCATTTGCGCGGCAGCGGTGGCCAAGAGTTCCTGCCGGGTTTGCAGGTCGGATTCCGCGATCCTGATCTCACCCGAGATGGTCGCGAGCGAGCCACGGGTCTTGTTGCCCTGGGTCAGCTGGCTGCGGGTCTCGCCGATCATCGCCTCAAGCCGCGAGATGTCGCCCTTGACCCCCGAGACCCGGCTCTGGTTCGGACGGGCATTGGCCTCGAGCTGGCCCAGCTCAAGCCGCTTGGCCGCGAGCTGGCGCTCGAACTCGGCGATCTGGTTCATGACGACGGCGCCTTCGGCCACGGGGTCGAGCACGCCAAGCTGCTGTTGCAGGGTCTGGACGCGGCGCTGCGCATTCAGCACCTTCTCCTCGGCATCCTGATAGCTTTCGATCGCGCCCTGCATCTGGTCGCCGCGCAGGCGGGCCGTCATCTGATCGACCTGACCCTCGGCATATTTGATCAGGGCATGCGAGAACTCTTCCGAAAGCTGGGGGTCGGGGGCGATCACCTCCATGTTCAGCACGCCCTCGGTGGGATCGTAACCGATCTTCACCAGATCCTGGTAAAGCTTGTAGGTCTGTTCATTGGTGGCGTCCGGCGCAAGCCGCAGGATCGGGTCGACGGTCGGGTCCTGAAACGCCTCCTTGAAACCCAGATCCTGATCCAGCCGCAGCATGGCGTCGCGCGAGGTCAGATAGCTTTGCACGGAAACCGAATCGGTATTCGTCGCCAGTTGCGTGCCGCCGAAGAGCCCGCCGGCCCCGCTGGAACTGGCCTTCTCGGCCTGCTGGATCTGGAAGGTGGAATAGGTCGCATAAAGCGGGGTCGCCACGAACAGGTAATAAAACGCCGCCAGAATGGTCGGAATGCCGACAAAGGCAAAGAGCCGCGCAGCCAGCATCATCAGCCGGCGCTGGCGCCGGCGCGCGATGTCCTGCTGGATACGGATGATCTCGGCGGCGCGGCGATCCTCGGTCAGCGTCTCGCGCGAGGGAAGCTTGGTCGAACCCGGCGCGACCGGCACGATTTCGGTGCCGCGGCGCTGCGGGGCAGGGCGGGGAGGCTTGGCCGGAATATTGGCCTTGACGGATTGCGGGGCATCCATGTTCTGCGCTTGGGCACGCGCGCCCTCGGCGGACAGGATCTGGCTGACAGACGCGCGGTGGAAGGGGTCGATCCCGCGGTCGCGCAGGGCAATCACCGCCGCCTGATCCGAGTCGACGTCGATCTCGTGCATGGCGGCGATGCGGCGGGCCATGCGCAATTGCCGGTCGGTCAGGTTTTCGGCGCGGACGGCGGCGATGCGCTCCTCCATCGTTGCCTGACCCGGTTCCGCAGCCGGCTTGGGGGCGGCGCCGGGAAAGCGCATGTCGCCGAAGCCGTCATCGCTTGCAGCGGCCGCGAATGGCTCTGCATCCGGGGTCGGAGCCGCGCCCTGATCTGCCTTGCGCTTGTGTATTTCGATCTGCACCTTGCGCGCGGTTTCGACAGAATCGCCCGGACGATTGACCGCCAGAACGGATTCCTCACGACTGCTGCGATAGAGGCGCGCTTTAGGCGGTGTAGTCATAATACTGCTTGGCCTCTTCGAGGGTTTCGAACTGATATAGTTTGCCGTCCCGCAGAACGGCGGCAGAATTGCAGAATTTTTCGATGGTCTTGGCCTGATGCGACACCACCACCACGGTCGACGATCGCAGCCGGTCATATAGCACGGCGCCGGCCTTGCGGTTGAATTCGGCATCCGTCGTCGTCGGCATGCCCTCATCGATCAGGTAGATGTCGAATTCCAGCGCCAGAAGCAGCGAGAAGGTAAAGCGGGCCCGCATTCCCGAACTGTAGGTGCCGACCGGCATGTCGAAATATTCGTCGATGCTGGTCAGCCAGCGGCAGAACGCCTCGACATAGTCGGGATCCAACCCGTAGACGCGGGCGATGAAGCGCGCATTCTCATTGGCGCTGAGCGTGGGCGTGATCCCCCCCATGAAGCCCAGTGGGAACGAGACCCGGCAATCGGTGCGGATCGTGCCCTCATCCGGCTTTTCCAACCCGCACATCATGTTGATGATCGTCGTCTTGCCGGTGCCGTTGGGGGCCAGAATGCCCATGGAGCGCCCCAGCTCGATGCGAAAGGATGCCCGTTCAAGAATCACCTTGCGCTGGGTGCCAGTCCAGAATGACTTGGAAACACTGTCAAATTCGATCATCTGCCCATTCCGCGCACCGGCAGCGCATTATCGCCGGAGCCGTCTGTAATACCCTTGACGCCACGGCCCGCATGACGACGCCGCAGGCGCGAACATTATGCCCGCAAAGTCTTACTGTCCACCATGGCCATAGAATGCTTTATATATGGTGAAGGGCGGCACTTCCCAGTTCGGTCGCGCATGCCTATCTGGGGGCGATGAGCCTAGAATGCGACATTGCCGCCTGCCGGCTTTGCGCCCCGCGCTTCGCGGCCAGCGCCACACATCACAGCCCGCGCCCGGTGGTCTGGTTCGATGCCGCCGCGCCGATCCTTGTCGCCGGGCAGGCGCCGGGAATGCGCGTTCATGAAAGCGGGCGGCCCTTTGACGACCGCTCGGGTGCGCGGCTGCGCGACTGGATGGGCGTTTCGGACGATATCTTCTACGACCGCCGCCGCATCGCCATCGTGCCGATGGCCTTCTGCTTTCCGGGTTATGATGCAAAGGGAGCCGATCTGCCGCCGCCACCCATCTGCGCGCAGACCTGGCGCCAGCGGGTGATGGCGGGACTGCAACCGCGGCTGACGCTTCTGATCGGCGGCCATGCGCAGCGCTGGCATCTGGGCGCGGCGGCTGAAAGTGGGGTGACAGCGACCGTCGCCGGCTGGCGCGACCACGCGCCGCGCATCTTTCCCTTGCCTCACCCGTCCTGGCGCAATACCGGCTGGCTGAAAAGAAACCCCTGGTTCGAGGCCGACCTTCTGCCGGCACTGCGAGCCGCTGTCGCCCATGAGTTGAAAGAGATCGATGACCCCGCTGGATGAGCTTTGCCCTGTCCCGTTCCATGAGGCCGAGGCGCCGGCCCGCGCCCAAGTGCTGTCGCGGCTGGCCGATACCGAGCTGTTCGCGGCATTGGTCGCCGAGCCGGCGGGCGATACCGCCGAGCTACGCAGCTTCGATCTGGCCGAGGGGCGCTTTGTGCTGGCCTGCGACAGTGAGGAACGCCTTGCCGCATTCACGGGCGGCCCGGTTGCCTATCTGGCGCTGCCGGGCAGGGTGCTGGCCTCCGCACTTGCCGATGAGGGGCAGGGGCTTCTGGTCAATCCCGGCCAGCCCTCGCAGCTGATGCTGGATGCGGCGACGTTGCGCTGGCTGACCGCGGCGCTGGCCGCGCGGCCCAGCATGGCCAGCGCCACAAACGCGCGGCGTCTGCTGCCGCCGACGCCCGAGGCCGTGGCGCTGCTGTCCGAGCCGCTGGCCCGGCGTCTGGGTGACATGATCGGGCTGGTCGGGCGGCTGACGCTGGTGCAGGCGGAATGGGCCGAGGGCCGGACCGGCCATGCGCTGATGCTGCAAGGCGTCGCACCCGCCCATGAGGAGGCCGTCGCCAAGGCATTTGCCGAACTTCTGGCGTTTCTGCCGCAGGTGCCGGGCGGCGTCGATATCGGCTTTGCCGATCGTGACATGCCTGCCGGCGCGCTGACCCTTGAAACCCCCGAGCCGCCCCCGGCGCCCGAGCCGCCAAAGCGCGACCCCAAGGCGCCACCGCGCCTACGCTAGTTTGGCGCCCCAAAATAACGAAAACCCGCCCATCAGGGCGGGTTTTTGCGTTTTTGCGTCGTCGGGATCGCTTGCGTCAGCCGCCCCAGTGGCGCACCGGACCGCAATCCATATGCACGAAATTAGAACGGGAATATTTTCCGACACCACCTGCATTGCAGGCGCTGGCAGCCTTGAACATCTGCGAGACCGAGCGCGATTTCAGGCGCATGTCCGCAGCCTTGCCCACCATGTGCAGCGAGTTGCGTGCCACGCCGGAGGATCGCGACCGCAGCATGGCATTGGTCTTGGGCGAGCGATAGCCCGACAGCATCATGTAGGGTTCCTTGGTCTGCAACAGCCGGTGCGAGGCTGCCGCAATGTCAATCGTGCGCGGATCGATGCCAATGGCCTGGCCAGTCCGCCAGTCGCGCATGAAGATGTTGATTTCATTCAAAGCGCCGCGGATATACTTGCCATCAATCCAGTAGACCGTATCGATGCTTTCGCCCGTGCGTCCCGAATACATCCGGATGCGACGAACATCGCCGGCACCACGGATCAAACCGAAGGCATTAGCCATAACCGGCGCCGCTGCCACCGTCGTCGCCGCGAAGACACCGAGGATGCCCCGACGCGAGATAGATTCAAACGTCATGTCAGATCGCCTGTCCTGCTTTCGTTGTGTCGCCTTTTGGATGCGACATATCCCGGTTTACCCGGAACTGCTTAAGAATATGTCACCAGCCCGCAGGTGGATGGAAGCATTTCATTTCGCGCATAGCGAGTTTTCGCCATTATCGGCATGAATTCGCCGACAAGCAGCATGATTCGCCGGAGCGGCCTCGATTTTTGCGCCGCCGTGGTGCCCGGGCATCAGCTTGGCAAGAAAAATCTGACGGTCTCTGGCAGCAAAATCGAAAAAATGCGATGTTTCTTAGGACATGACTCAGAAGGCCGGCCCGGTGAAGATGAACGGAATGATTCGCGCATTGGTTGCATTTGCCATGCTGCTTGGCGCCACGCAGACAGCGCGGGCGCAGGCGCTGGAGACGGTGCAGCTTGCCGCCCTGCCGGCGCCGCGGCTGGTGTTTTCGTCGCAGGAAATGCAGCTTGCCGAAGCGGTTGCCGGCGATCCGGGGCTGGCCGATTTCTACGGCGCCAATGGGCTCAAGCCGATTTTCCTGGGGCCCGAGGGCGCCCGCCGCCGCGCGGCGCTGATCGACGCGGTGGGGCAGGCGGCCTCGCACGGGCTGCCGCCGGCACGCTACCGGCAAACCAGCCTGCGCCAGTCGAACGGAGCCGATCCGGCCTCGATCGGGGACGAGCTGCGTTTTGCACGGGTGTTTGCGCGCTGGTCGCATGACATCACCGGCGGCATCCTCGATCCGCGCAAGGTCGAAAAGGGCATCAAGCGCGAGGTCAGGCGCCCGGCAACCGGCGACCTGATGCGATACTTTGCGCAAAGCGCCGATCCGGCCGCGATGCTGGACAGCATGCCGATGAAATACCAGCGCTACGAGGCGCTGCGCGCGGCGCTGGCCGCGCAGTCGAAACTGGTCGCCTCGGCCGATGTGCCGCAGGTGCCCGAGGGGCTGTGGCGCGAGGGGGTCAGCGATCCTGCCATCGCGGCGCTGCGGGTGCGGCTGGCCGCCATCGGCTTTGCCGCGCCGCCGCTGGCGAGCCCGCTGACCTATGATGCGCCGCTGACGGCGGCCGTGGCCGAGTTCCAGCAGGCAGCCGGGCTGCCAGCCGATGGCGTCGCCGGACCGCGCACGGTCTCGCGGCTCAATCGCGGCACCGGACCCGAGGCCGATGCCATCCTTGTCGCGCTGGAGCGCATGCGCTGGATGTATGGCCATGACCTGAACGCGCGCCATGTCTGGGTCAACCTGACCGAGTTCAGCGCCCGCATCTTTGAGGGCGGCACGCAGATCTTCGAGACCCGCGCCGTCATTGGCAAGGCCAATGGCGAATTCGACACCCCCGAGTTCAGCGAGAACATGCAATATATGGTGGTGAACCCGCGCTGGAACGTTCCGCGCTCGATCACCGTCAAGGAATACCTGCCGCGTCTGCAGGCGAACCGTAACGCGGTCAGCCATCTTGACGTCGTGGACGGCAAGGGCAATGTCATCGCCCGCGACCGCATCGACTTCGGCAAGTATACGGCGGCGAATTTTCCCTATCGGATGCGGCAGAAGCCCAGCGACGACAACGCGCTTGGCGTGGTGAAGTTCATGTTCCCGAACCCGTGGAACATTTATCTGCACGACACGCCAACCAAGCACCTGTTCCAGCAATCGACGCGCGCCTATTCGCATGGCTGCATCCGCATCGGCAAACCGATCGACCTTGCCCATGAATTGCTGCGCCCGCAGGCCGAGAACCCCGAGGCGGTATTCTCGAAGGCGCTCTCCTCGGGGCGCGAGACCTATCTGAACCTGCGCCCGCCAGTGCCGGTGCATCTGGTCTATTTCACCGCCTTCCCGGGCGAGGACGGCCGCATCCGCCGCCATGCCGATATCTATGGCCGCGACGCGCTGGTTCTTGCGGCGCTGCGCAAGGCCGCACTGGATTCTGCCGCCACGGATGAATAAATGAACCCCGAAAAGGATGGGGTGACGGACGCATGACACTGACGATTGCCGAGCTGGCCCAGGCATTGAATGGCCGACTTTGGGGCGAGGGACGTCTGGTCGTGACCGGCGCTGCCGAGGCGGGACAGGCGGGTGAGGGCCAGATCGCGCTGGCCACTTCGCCGGCTTATACCACCCGGCTTGCGCCCGGCGGCATGGCGCTGCTGGCCGAGGGGGCCGACCCCGAGGCGCTTGGGCTGCGTGCCGCGATCATCGTCGGGCGGCCCCGGCTTGCCATGGCCAGCCTGACCCGCGCCTTTGACGCCGGCCCGGAAATCGCCCCCGGCATCCATCCAAGCGCGATCATCGCCCCGGACGCCGAAATCGGCGCCGATGCCGCCATCGGCCCCTTCGTGGTCATCGGCGCGCGGGTGCGGATCGGGGCAGGGGCGCGGATCGCCTCGCATGTCTCGATCGGGCGCGATACGGTGATCGGAGGGGACGCGCTGATCCATGCCGGCGTGCGCATCGCCCATGGCGTGACCATCGGCGAGCGCGTGATCCTGCATTCGGGTGCGGTGATCGGCGGCGACGGGTTTTCCTTTGTCACCCCCGAGAAATCCGGCGTCGAGGAAATCCGCGAGACCCTGGGAGAGCGCAAGGAGATCCGCGAACAGCACTGGACGCGCATCCATTCTCTGGGTGGGGTCGAGCTGGGCGACGATGTCGAGGTCGGCGCGAATTCGACCCTGGATCGCGGCACCATCCGCGCCACCCGCATCGGGCGCGGCACCAAGATCGACAGTCAGGTGCAGGTCGGCCATAATGTCGTGGTGGGCGAGGATTGCCTGCTTTGCGGTCTGGTCGGCATCGCCGGCTCGTCCCGGATCGGCAATCGCGTGGTGCTGGGCGGACAGGTCGGGGTTTCGGACAATATCTTCGTCGGCGACGACGTCATCGCCGGCGGGGCGACCAAGATCTTTACCAACGCGCCTGCCGGGCGGGTGCTCTTGGGCAGCCCGGCGCTGAAGATGGAAACCCATGTCGAGGCGCAAAAGAACATCCGCCGCCTGCCGCGGCTTTATGCGCAGGTGGCAGAGCTTCGTGAAACTGTTAAGAAACTGCTGGAAAGTGGCGCCCGGGGCTGAGGCTCCGGCGACATTCCCGAACGGAGGCCGAGATGACAAATGTCCGCGACCGCATCATCCAGATCATTGCCGAACAGGCGATGCTCGACCCGTCCGAGCTGAAGCTCGACATGTCGCCGCAGGATATCGGCATTGACAGCATGGGGCTTGTCGAGTCGATCTTTGCGATCGAGGAAGAGTTCGACATCGCGATCCCCTTCAACGCCAATGAGCCTGAAAAGTCGGAATTCGACGTCTCGACCCTTGGTGCAATCGTCAATGCGGTCGAAAAGCTGGTCGCTGAACAGGTATGAGCGCAAAGAAATCCAAGGATGACAGGCCGGCCAAGGCCGAACGGAAATCCGGCAAGGTCAAGGGCAAGGTCAAGAATGCGACCAAGGTCGCGCGCGCCATGCTGGGCCGGGTCATCATGGGCCGGCATGCCAATGGCATGCGCCGCGTCGCCATTACTGGCATGGGCACCGTCAATGCGCTGGGACGCGACGTGCCCTCGACGCTGGCGGCCATGCGCGAGGGGCGCTGCGGCATCGGGCCCCTGGACTTTCGCGACGTCGACCGGCTGGCGATCCGGATCGGCGGGCAGGTGCGCGACTGGGAGCCGGAGGTCTATTTCAACCGCCAGCAGATCGTTCTTTACGACAAGTTCACGCAGTTCACGCTTCTGGCCGCGCGCGAGGCGGTCGAGCAGTCGGGGCTGGTCTTCGAGGGCCAGCTTGGCCTGCGCTCGGGCGTGGTGCTGGGCACCGCCGCGGGTGGCATGAACACCTGGGACGAAAATTACCGCACCGTCTATGAAGAGGGCAAGAACCGCGTCCATCCCTTTGTGGTGCCGCGGCTGATGAACAATGCCGCGACCTCGCATGTCAGTCTGGAATACGGGTTGCTGGGGCCAAGCTTCACCGTGGCCACGGCCTGCGCCAGCTCCAACCACGCCATGGGCATGGCCTTCAACATGGTGCGTTCGGGTGCGGCGACGGTGATGCTGACCGGCGGCTCGGAGGCGATGCTGTGCTTTGGCGGCATCAAGGCCTGGGAAGGGCTGCGGGTCATGTCGAAGGACGCCTGCCGGCCGTTTTCCGCAACGCGCAACGGTATGGTGCAGGGCGAGGGGGCGGGCGTCTTCGTCTTCGAGGATTGGGAACATGCGGTGGCGCGTGGCGCCGATATCCTGGCCGAGGTGGTGGGCTTTTCGATGTCGGCCGATGCGCAGGACATCGTCATGCCCTCTGCCATCGGCGCCGAGCGGACGATCACTGGCGCCATGCTGGACGCGCATATGCGCCCCGATGAGGTCGGCTATATCAACGCCCATGGCACCGGCACCGCGGCGAATGACAAGACCGAATGCGCTGCCGTCGCCCATGCCTTTGGTCATCACGCCGACCGGCTGATGATGTCCTCGACAAAATCCATGCACGGGCATCTGATCGGGGGCACAGGCGCTGTCGAGTTGCTGGCCTGCATCATGGCGCTACGGGACGGTGTGATCGCGCCGACCATCGGCTATGAGGAGCCCGACCCCGAATGCGCGCTGGACGTTGTGCCAAACGAGGCGCGCGAAGCGCGGGTCGAGGCGGTGCTGTCCAACGCATTCGCCTTTGGCGGGCTGAACGCGGTGCTGGCGCTGCGCAAGGCCTGAGCCTTGCGGCGTTGTGGCGTGACGGAGGGGGCTTTGCCCCCCTCGTCGCTGACGCTCCTCGTCCCCCAGGATATTTTGGCATGAAAGAACGGCGGGAAGGACCGGCTGGCGTTTTCTTTTCGCCTTGGGCTGGTTAGGGGTTGGCGACCGTTCTTGCCGCAGGCCCGCCATGACCCAATCGAGACTGATGCCGGATGTCGGATCGCGCCGTGAATTCTGGATCGGCCTGTGCTGGATGGGGTTGAGTATGGCCTCCTTCATCGGCATGTCGATCGGATCGCGCGAAATGGCGGCAAGCATGTCGATCCGGCAGGTGCTGTTCTTTCGGGCATTGGTCGGGTTTTTCATCATCGCGGTCTTTATCCGCCGGCTTTGGCCCGAACTGCGCCAGATGCGGCAGTTCCGCCTGCATCTTCTGCGCAACGCGGTTCATTTCACCGGCCAGTATTTCTGGACCATCGGCGTGGTGCTGTTGCCCTTGGCCTCGGTCTTCGCGCTGGAATTCACCATGCCGATCTGGGTCGCCTTCTTTGCCTGGGGCATTCTGGGCGAACGGCTGACACGGGCGCGGCTGCTGGCAACGCTGGGCGGATTCATCGGCGTGCTGGTGATCGTCCGGCCCGGCATCGGCATTGTCGATCCAGCGGCGGGCCTCGTGCTGGTCGCCGCCGTGGCCTATGGGCTGTCGCTGGTCCTGGTCAAGCAACTGACCAGAGAGAATTCGCCGGGGGCCATCGTGGCCTGGATGATCCTGATCCAGTTGCCGCTGGGGCTGGCCGCCGCGCTGACCGACTGGCGGCCGGTCGACATGTCGGCGCTGCCCTGGATCCTGCTGGCCGGGATCGGTGCGCTGAGCGCACATTTCTGCATGGCGCAGGCCCTGCGGCGGCTGGACGCGTCGATCGTGATGCCGGTGGATTTCCTGCGCGTGCCGCTGGCGGCGGTGGCGGGCTACTATCTTTACAGCGAAGCCATCGACATCTGGGTATTTCTGGGCGGGGCGATCATCCTTGGCTCGAACCTGCAGGCGCTGCGGGCCGAACGACGCGGCTGAATGCCACGC